>JAILEJ010000026.1 GCA_024688095.1 Butyrivibrio sp. | reverse complement strand
AGGGCTTACTGTTGAAGAGGCAAAGCAGTTTGACGATGATATGAACAGATTCATTGATACGGTTCTGATCTCTGGGGTGGATTATGGTGTTATCCCGCACTGCAATAAACCGACTCTCCTTAAGTCTGGTGCAGAGAAGATTATGAATTATCTTGGTCTTATTGCCAGGACAGAGGTGGTCAATCGAGTGGAGGATTATAATACTGGATTCTTTTCCTACGAGTGCAAGGTTTTCCTGATCGATTATAATGGCGTTGTTAAGGGAGAAGGAGTAGGTATCTGTAATTCTCGTGAAGGACGCTATGCGAAGCAGAACGGTTATGCAGTACAGAATACTGTGCTCAAAATGACCAAGAAGAGAGCTTTGGTAGATGCTGCCCTTAATGTAGGTAATCTGTCAGCACGCTTCACACAGGACGTGGAGGATATGAACCTTGAGCCAGAGCAGCCTTCTGTAGGAAAGAGCGTTGAGGAATTACGATCCAATAATAATTCCTCTTCCTCTGCACCTAAAACAGAAAGACCAGCATCACAAAAGCAGATCTACTTTTTGGAGACCCTTATGGGTCAGCATGGGACTACTGTTGATGCAATGAACAAGTATGTCTCCCAGCAGTATGGCATTGATGACTATAGAAAGATTAGTAGTTATCAGGCTTCACAGCTAATAGAGCGTTTTAAACGCGAAGCTAATAAGTGAGGCATGTAATGAAAATGGGGGCGTGTCCTTTATAGGATATGCCCCTATATATTTTCACCGAGGGAGTACTACGTTCTAATATGAAAAAATCATATTATTATGAAAAAAGTGTAATCTGAGACAACGCTCTTATCCTATTGTTATAGTAGTTCCAGAGGGATTTTTATCTAAATATGTTTGGTGTTATGTCATGTCCTTAAAATAATATACATGTTTGTTTTTGAAATAGTGTAAGGGTCATCCTATTTTTTTGAATATTTATGTACTTCAGCATGTAATGATTCTTCTGTTCCATCTGGGTGAGACAATAGGACTTCAGTAATATTATTGATGTGCTGGTCATTGTTGCTAATGAAATCATTGGAGTGATAATATTCGTTTTCGTCTTCCCTTGTTGCTATATCTTTATCCAGATATTCGGGCATATTGGACTGCACAATGGAACTGATGTAATTATAGGCCTGTTGCGTTCGTAACATACGCTGCTGCATTTTATCCATATCGTATGAAGAAGTAGAATCTCCTTCTTTATTATCTTTATAGTCGGAGAGGATCTGATTATAAAGATTTAGGAGAAAAGCAATTCCATTTTCGCTTGTAGAAGATAATATCGTATCCATCATTTTTATCAGTGCAGGAAAATCATTGTGAAAAGATATAAGGTTTCTTACAGCATCTACGCTAAGACCTGTAGCGTCTTGTACTGACTTAATCTGAGGTTTCTCTGGAGCATCTTCACGTATCAGGTATTCAACAGATACATCATAAAAATCGGCAAACGCAATAATAGCACCTTGCAGATTGACTGGTAATCTTTCTCCACTCTTCCATTTTTGATAACTCTGTAAAGTGGTTATGAATTGTAGACCAAATACGTCTCTTACATTGTCAACTATATACTGATCTGTATACTTATGACGCTGTTGTAATTCTACAATTCTCTTGGCAAATACAGTCTTTTCATAATTTGATTTTCGAGGTCTTGCCATAGCGATAACTCCTTTTGATAAATACAATCTGTATTTATTATAAATGAAAATAAATGAAAATCAATACAATACAATGATATAAAGCATACAGATTGTATTTTATAATGAAATCACCATCAGATAAGGAGGTGAGCACAAATGAAAATAACAGCTAAAGAGTCCTTTAAACATATTCGTGTTATTAAAGGCTACTCAATCCAAGGGTTAGCAAGAGCTATGGATGTAAATGCGTCTTCTGTCTTCAATATTGAAAAGGGTAAGCCTATTCGACCAGAGACAGCTAAAAAGGCGTGTGAAGCATTAGAAGAAGAATTTGATCAGCTATTTATTATTACTGAAAGAGAGGAATAAGATTATGAAACTTTATCATTACACTCAGAGAAATAACGTACTCAACATGTATAAAGAAGGGATAAGGCCTAATAGTTTTTGGTGTGAGAGCATAGAGGACTGCACGAAACATATAGCCTTATTCATTCACAATGGAATAATTGAATTGCCATACGATTACGCCTTTGTTGGCATAGACTTTAACGAAGATGAGGTTATTGATGCCAGTGATCCCTTTGACGATTACTTGCAGACAAAGACATATCTCTGCTTAGAAAGGATAGATAAAAAGAGAATGCCTCCTCTTTATGAAATACCAGCATATATTCAAAAAACTGATCCTATGGAAGATGCAATACAAAGAAAGCTACAGCAAATTTATGATTCTTTACATGTTACATGTTGATACATACGACGCTCTTAGCGAATCCTGTCACAGAAGTGTCACAATAGCCAATGTGACAGGATATAACTCTAATTTGAAACTATATAAGGACATAGATATGAATGGCACAGGCACAAAAGTAAATGTAGGTAATACTAAACGGAGATTACTAATATGATTACAGATAAATCACGATCATGGTTTGCCACAATTCAAAAAGGCAATATGAAAAGAGCTGGACTCACAGAAGAAGAGATGATGGATCCAGAATATGTAGCGAACTTCTTTAAGGATTCCTGGGAGAATAGTGCTAAAGGAAGAAAAGCCTGTGTTGCTACTTGTGTGAGTAAAAACGGGTTATATCATCTTCACGCAGCACTATATGGTCAACCAACAACGGTAAAAGCAGTAGCAAGATGTATGTACGATTCACATATTGAGCCTACAGCAAGTAAAAAAGATCTTCTGCCATATATCAATAAAACAGGTAAGTATGCAGAACAAGGAGAAAAAGTTCTTTATATAGTCGGAGAAGAACAAATTTCTACGATTCAAGGTAATCGATCTGATCTCGATATAATCAAAGAAATGATTGAAGATGGGAAGACTCCAGATGAAATAATGGGGGTAAACATCAGATATCGAAGATTTGAAAAAATGATCAACTCAGAATTCGATTACCAGAGCAGAAAGAATGCACCAATAAAAAAGAAAATGTGTAGAGTCTGGCATTATGGAAATTATGATTCTGGAATCGAAGATGTAAATGAATTATTGATAAGCAAACATGGTCAAGACAAGGTCTTTTATTCACAGTTTACTGGATTTGGAAGTTTAGATACATATACCAAAATGGGCAATCCTCCTGTTCTTGTAGTGGATAATATAGGCTCTGATACCAAGATTAATGATCTTTTTCAAATACTTACTGAATACACCAATACATATGTGCATTGTAGGTATGAAAATATAACACCGCTATGGACGGAAGTTCATCTATTATCTTCCTTTTCGATTGAAGAATTTGCAGCGTTGCATGGGAGGGGAAGAAATATAAAAGGGAAACTTCTTAACCATCTTGAGTATATTGAGTATCATTTTCTGCTTGATGGTGTTCCCACGACTTATAGGATTCCAGCAAGCAGTTATAAAAATTCTGAAACTGTTATAGAAGATATAAGAAACAATATTGTGTATGGGGAAATCATGACTGATGAAACCCAATAGATTTTTTAGGAAAGGACGGCGAAAGCATATGCAAAAATTAAACCTTATATCAGATCTTGATCTAAGCAAAGTACCCTTCAAAGAAAGCAGATCAACGCTTCTCAGCTATATCCTCTACTACAGAGGAGGATATAACGTGAAGGGAATACCTGCAAGGAAAAGCATAGCGGTACATAAAAAGCCAGAGGTTCCAGTGAGCGAACGGTACACATTATCAGTTGAAGAGGCTGCAATTTATTATGGCATCGGGCAAAAAAGGCTTAGAAGTCTTATTGCAGAAAATCCAAATGCAGATTATCTGTTGGCTGTTGGAAATCGGACACAGTTTAAGAGAAAACTGTTTGAGGAGTACATTGATAATGCAACTTGCATCTGAATGGCAGAACTGGCGGTTTCTTATGGCAGAAGAGTGCTATTTGTGATAGTATTAGAAAGCCATATTGGAGCCTTTCTAATCGAAGAAAGGAGACAATATACATGAGCGAAAAAAGACGAGACAATCGTGGTCGAATCTTACGCAATGGTGAAATACAGGAAAAAAGTGGTCGTTACAGATTTAAGTATACAGACGCTTTTGGAGATTCTAAGTATGTAAGGTCTTGGAGACTTGATCATAATGATCCTACTCCGACTGGAAAGAAGAGGGAACCATCACTTAGAGAGCTCGAAAAACAGATTGCGGCAGATATGATCGATCAGATTGTTCCAGAAGGAGGCAAATTAACAGTATTAGCTTTGGTTGAAAAATATGTATCGCTGAAGAAGGGTGTTCGTCCAAGTACAGAGGCTGGATATAAGACGGTCATTAATCTCTTGAAAAAAGACTCATTTGGCAAGAAGCGGATTGATAAGGTCAAAGTTCTTGATGCTCAAACGTGGCTCGTGCAGCTTCAGAAGAATGGTAGAGGGTACAGCTCTATCCATACAATAAGAGGTGTGCTTAGACCAGCGTTTCAGATGGCTGTAGATAACGATTATGTTAGAAAGAATCCGTTTTCCTTTGAGCTGGCATCTGTTATTTATAATGACAGCGTGACAAGAGAAGCATTATCGAGAGAAAACGAACGTAAATTCCTGAGATTTGTTAAAGAGGACTCTCATTTCAGCAAATACTATGATGGAATCTATATTCTTTTTAATACAGGACTCAGAATATCAGAATTCGTTGGACTGACCTTCAAAGATATTGATTTTGATAGTATGAGAATCCATGTAGATCATCAGTTACAGAGAAATAATGGCATAGGCTACAATATCCGAGAGACCAAGACCGAATCTGGAGAAAGGTATGTGCCTATGACAGAGGAAGTGGCTGAGTGTTTTAAGAGTATAATAGCCAAGCGTCCTACGCCGAAGGTTGAGCCAATGGTGGACGGCTATGCAGGATTTCTGTTTTTGGATAAAGATGAGCATCCTATGGTGGCAATGCATTGGGAGAAATACTTCCAGCATATCTGCGAGAAGTATAACAATATCTACAGGGTGCAGATGCCTAAAGTGACACCTCATATCTGCCGACATACTTTTTGCAGTCGTATGGCATCGGCTGGTATGAATCCAAAAACGCTACAGTACATCATGGGACATTCAGACATTGGGGTAACCTTAAATACGTATACTCATATTGGATTTGAGGATGCAGCTGATGAGATGTCCCGTATAACCAAAGATGGCGGCGAAAAGATATCAAAGCCAGATACTGATAATGTAAGAGATTTTTCAGACTATAGAGATGAAGCATCAAATGGCTGATTTATGGGAAAAAGTCGAGGTGCAAGTAAGTCGGTTTTGCACCTTGATTTGCACCTTTTGATGGATATTTTGCATCAAAATCCACCAGTTTATGCCAATGCTTAAGGTGTGCAAAAAACGTAAAATATGAGGTTTTAGAGCATGATAAGAATACTGTTCATCTGCTGGGGCATTCTACCAGCAGTATCATGAAAGCCTTGAATTTACAGGACTTGAGGCACTTGATTCAAATACTTGCACCTCATTTGCACCTAAAAAACAGTCTGAGGAATCACGAAAACAAGGAGTGTAAAAGTCGATGATAAAAGTATTATTCGTCTGCCACGGCAACATCTGCCGTTCGCCAATGGCAGAATTTATTTTAAAAGATATGGTGAAGAAAAAAGGGGTGCAGAATCAGTTTGAGATTCAGTCAGCTGCAACTACATCAGATGAGATTTGGAATGGAGTGGGAAACCCTATTTATGCTCCAGCTAGGAAATGTCTTGAGGGACATGGCGTAGAGTACTCTACAGAGAAGAGAGCGAGACTTCTTACCGCTAGGGATTATGATAAATATGATTATCTCATCGGTATGGACTCAGAAAATAGATATGATATGCGAAGAATCTTGGGTGAAGATAATGAGGGAAAAGT
This sequence comes from Butyrivibrio sp., assembly GCA_024688095.1. GTDB lineage: Bacteria > Bacillota > Clostridia > Lachnospirales > Lachnospiraceae > Butyrivibrio. The sequence goes on along the minus strand of JAILEJ010000026.1, from coordinate 6,522 downwards.
ATCTTTGCTTTTGGATTTTACAGACAGCCCTAGAGACGTGGCAGACCCGTGGTTTACCAGAGATTTTGAAGTGACATATCGCGATGTGGTAGAGGGATGCGAAGCATTTTTGGCCCAAATTTTGTAGAAATATTTTCCATATGTGTTAAATAGTTATATTTCTAGTTGCACTCAAAGTGCAATTGAGCTACAATGATTAAAAATTACAGATAGATCTTCAGGGCAGGGTGTGATTCCCTACCGGCGGTATAGCCCGCGAGCCGATAAGGCATGATCCGGTGAGATTCCGGGGCCGACAGTATAGTCTGGATGGAAGAAGATACGATTGAAGTTGTGCGTATTGCCCGTGGTAGATTCTTACTACGGGCTTTTTTGTTGGCAAAATATGCCGACGCTGAAGGAGAATTTTTTATAAATAAAAGCGACGTACATCTGAAATTATTAGAACCATCGCGGAAAGCCTGAAAACTTTCTGTGATGGTTTTTATTTGATTATATTTACCAGAAGGAGATGGTGATTTGCTAGAAGAAAAATATATGTTGAGAGCCATAGAACTTGCGAAAAAAGGAGCTGGTTGGACCAATCCTAACCCGCTAGTAGGAGCTGTGATTGTAAAGGATGGCAGAATTATAGGAGAGGGATGGCATCATATATGTGGTCAGCTTCACGCTGAAAGGGATGCTTTAAAAAATGTAAGTGAAGATCCTGCAGGTGCAACAATCTATGTCACTCTAGAACCTTGTTGCCATCATGGCAAACAGCCGCCTTGCACAGCCGCATTGATCGAAGCAGGAATTGCAAATGTTGTTATCGGATCTAGAGATCCAAATCCCAAGGTGGCAGGGGGAGGAGTCAAAGCCCTTCGTGATGCAGGGGTAAATGTAATTATGGATTATATGCGAGATGAGTGTGATGCCATCAATGAAGTGTTTTTTCATTTTATTACTACGCAGACTCCATTTGTCACAATGAAATATGCCATGACCGCAGATGGTCACATCGCCACAGAGACTGGCAAGTCAAAATGGATTAGCGGCGAGCTCTCTCGAAGTGAGGTGCACAAGATGCGCCATAATCACATGGCTATTATGGCAGGCATTGGAACTGTGTTGGCAGACGATCCGTTACTTAATTGCAGGGCAGAGGTTCGTGGCTATGAGGATGAGGATGTTATGGTAAATGGTAAAAATCCCATACGCATAATCCTCGATGATCACTTGAGAATTCCCGTGGATAGTCAGTTGGTTCAGACGGCTAATAATCAGCCACTTATTGTGGCTACACTACCTGAATCTGAAAATAAAGAATCGACAAATGGTTTTTCAGATGATGACACGACGCTGAAAGAAAAAAATATTGGAGATAAATGTAATAAAGAAAAACTCTTGATAGAAAAAGGCGTTCAGGTGCTTCATATTTCGCAGGATGAAAATACAGGTTGTGTGGACTTAAATATTTTGATGAGAGAACTTGGAAAACTTCAGATAGATAGCATTCTATTAGAAGGAGGAGGTATGGCAAATGCTTCCGCCATCAGAAGTAACATCGTATCTGAGATAGATGTTTTTATGGCACCGAAAATGTTTGGCGGCGGTAAAAGCCCGCTGGCATCATTAGGAATCGATGAACCTTCTCAAACACCAAAACTTTACATAAAAGAATGCCGACAGGTGGGGGATGATTTACTGATTCGATACGGCGTGGGAAATGATGAGGATGTCTCAGATTATGAAGATGTTCAAAGCGATAAAATGAGTGTTCAAAATAATATAGGAGGTGCGCAATGTTTACAGGAATCATAGAGGAAAAAGGCAAGCTTATAGAAAAGCAGATTCATGGCAACAGCGGGAGTTTGAGAATTGCAGCCTCAAAAGTTTTAGAGAAAACAAAAATAGGTGATTCCATTGCGGTAAATGGTGTGTGCCTTACGGTTACCACTTTAGGTGATGGATTTTTCACAGCGGATGTGATGGCGGAGACAATTCGCAGATCTTCCCTAGGAAGTCTAATGCCGGGTGCTCATATAAATTTGGAGCGAGCCATGGCAGCAGATGGCAGATTTGGTGGACATATAGTCAGCGGCCACATAGATGGAACAGGCGAAATCGCATCAATGACCAAAGAAGAAAATGCCACCTTGATTAGTATTAAAGCAGATAGCAAAATATTGAACCTTATAGTGGAAAAAGGTTCTATTACCATTGATGGTATCAGCCTTACAGTGGCATTGGTGTCTAAGGAGGATTTCACAGTTTCCATAATCCCTCACACAGGGGATGTGACAACCTTGATGGAGAGAAAGGTTGGAGATCAGGTCAATTTGGAAAATGATTTGGTTGGAAAATATGTTCAAAAACTTCTGGGGATTTCAAATGAATCCAATAGTGATAACACCAATTCTGGAATTACTTTAGAGATGCTAGAGAGTCTTGAATACTAGTCTGATTAATCAGATGCAGAGATAGAAAAATATACAGTAAATAATTCAAATATTAATTTGGTAAACAATTAGAAAAATAAATAATTAGGAGGAACTATGGATAAAGAATATAAATATGCCACCATACCTGAGGCCTTAGAAGCACTTAGGGCGGGGAAAATGATTATGGTGACAGATGACCCGGATAGAGAAAATGAGGGAGATTTAATCTGTGCAGCAGAGTATGCATCACAGGAAAATATTAATTTTATGGCAACCTATGCCAAGGGATTGATTTGTACACCAATGAGTAAAGAGGTGGCTCATAACTTGGGACTTGATCCTATGGTTGCTGAAAATACTGACAATCATGAGACAGCATTTACCGTGTCTGTAGACCATGTTGAAACCACCACAGGAATCTCTGCAAAAGAGCGAGGATTTACCATGGAAAAACTTGCAGATCCAGCCTCTAAGCCGGAGGATTTTAGAAGACCAGGACATGTATTTCCTCTCATTGCAAAAGACGGCGGTGTGTTGGTTCGCGAAGGACATACAGAAGCCACCGTTGACCTTATGCGTCTTGCAGGATTGAAGCCTTGCGGTGTGTGCTGTGAGATTATGAGAGAAGACGGAACCATGATGAGAACCCAAGAACTTTGGGAGATGGCTAATGAGCACAATCTAGTGTTTATCACCATTGAGGATTTAAAAGATTACTGCCGTATTCATGAGAAACATGTGATACAAGAAGCTGTGGCTCATATGCCTACCGCCCATGGAGATTTTCAGATGTATGGATATGTCAATGACATCACAGGAGAGCATCATGTGGCCTTGGTGAAAGGCGATATAGGAAATGGTGAAGAGGTGCTTTGTAGAGTTCACTCGGAATGTCTCACAGGAGATGCATTTGGCTCGCTTCGCTGCGATTGTGGATTGCAGCTTCAGCGCTCAATGGAGATGGTGGAAAAAGAAGGCCGAGGAATCATTTTGTATATGAGACAGGAAGGACGAGGCATTGGTCTTATCAACAAGATCAAGGCGTACGAACTTCAAGAACAGGGCTTAGACACTGTTGAGGCCAACGTGAAGTTAGGATTTGCACCAGATCTTCGAGAGTACTGGGTGGGTGCTCAGATTTTGCGCGATCTTGGCGTTAAGTCCTTGAGACTATTGACCAACAATCCTGATAAAATATATGGCTTAAGTGATTTTGGGATAAATATTAATGAGCGTGTTCCTATAGAGATTGAGCCATCGAAATATGATGTGAAATATTTAAAGACAAAGCAGGATAAGATGGGACATATTTTCAAAAAAATAGATATTGGATGATGGGACACATTAAAAAAACAACATCGGATAAATGACATTTTGTCATGTGAAATATTAAAACAGTAATAAATTAAAGAATATAGAAACGAAGGAGAACACAATGAAAAATTATAATTTAGTAGAAGGAAAAGTAGTAGCAGATGAGAAGATGACAGTTGCCATTGTGGCATCAAGATTTAACGAGATTATTGTAAATAAGCTTCTCGGTGGAGCAGTGGATGGTCTTGTGCGTCACGGAGTGTTAGATGACAATATTACAGTTGCCTGGGTTCCAGGTGCATTTGAAATCCCACTTGCAGCACAGAAGTTTGCCGAGTCAGGAAAGTACGATGCGGTTATTTGCGTGGGTGCAGTAATCAGAGGACAGACATCTCACTATGATTATGTGTGTAACGAGGTGAGCAAGGGAATCGCTCAGGTATCTCTTAATAGCAAAGTTCCAGTATTATTTGGCATCGTCACAACAGAAAATATTGAGCAGGCCATCGCTCGAGCAGGAAGCAAGGCAGGAAACAAGGGATATGACTGTGCTTTGTCTGCCATTGAGATGGTAAATCTATTGAATCAGATTTAAGTTGCCTCTTAATCAAGTTGCATAAATAATATTATGATAAATATTTTAAACAAGCCCTCTGTCATGGAGGGCTTTATTCATGGTGTTTAACACAAGCTTTTTGTTGGCGGACCACTTAGGTTCTATAAGAAGAGATTTTGGACCATCTCCAGTGATTCGATGTAGGATTACATTTTCCGGCAGTATATCTATACAGTCCCCCACCAGTGATACGTATTCTTCCAAACTATATATGTGAAATGGATTCTCGTCATAATAAGTGGCTAGGTCCGTACCCTTTAATATGTGTAATAACTGTAATTTCACGCCGTACATTACAGAATTGTCATTTGGGGCAAGGCTTGCCACATGGCGAACACTCTCGTATATATCTTCATTGCTCTCATTGGGTAGACCTAGAATTAGATGAGTGATAACTCCGATGCCTCGGCTTATTAGATTTCTTACAGCCTCATCATATATAGAAGTATCATATCCGCGGCGCATCCACTTGGCACTTTTTTCATGTATACTTTGCAATCCCAATTCTACCCACACAGGTTTTATTTGATTTAATTCTTCCAATAAATCAAGCACCTCGGTTGGCAGACAATCTGGCCTTGTGGCGATGGATAAAATCACAATATCAGGATGGTTGATTGCCTCCGTAAATAATTTTTTCAAATAATCTACGTTTCCATAAGTGTTGGTATAGGCTTGAAAATATGCGATAAACTTTCTGCATTTAGGTGCTTTTTTTATCACCCGTTCCTTGGCAGATTCAATCTGATCTGTAATGGAAAGTTTTGCAGAAGTGGCAAAATCTCCTGAACCTCCGGCGCTGCAAAATATGCATCCGCCGGTACCCAAGGTGCCGTCTCGATTGGGACAGCTCATGCCACCGTTTATGGAGAGGCGATAGACTTTTTCGCCGTATTCACTTCTTAGATATTCGTTTACTGTAAAATGTTTCATTTCGCCCTCGCAGAAAATGCATAAAATGTTCATCAATAATTCATGATGATTTTATATCAAGAATATTCTTGATTTATATAAAATACATTATAAATTTAAAGGAGAAAGACTTAAAAAGAGTTCTGACATTGAGTTTTGTAAGCTTTTGGCGTTATATGAAATTTCTCTTTAAATCGTCTTTGAAAGTGACTTTGACTGGAAAATGCTAACATACTGCTAATTTCCGAAATAGATAAAGACGTACTTCGTAATAGGTGCTTACTTTCATATAATTTACAAGAATATATAAACACATTAGGTGAGAACCCACATTCTTTTTTAAACAGACGAGAGAAATGGGCAAGACTGTATCCGCTTCGCTCGGCAAGTTCCTGCACAGTAAGATCAGAATAAACATGTTCTCGTATATATTGAATAGAGTTGTATATAGAGGAGTGAGTATACTTTTTGTCATTTGTTTTTTTTACTAAATGTGCATATGTGTAGCAAGCTTCTTCTCCTGTCTGCTCAATTTCAGCAGGAGAAGATGAGGCTATGCATTTACGAATTAGTACTTCTGATAATGAAAATGCAGTTATTTCATCCAGACCACCGCGGATAGCGGCGCTCATACTCATTGTAATGGACATTATAGATGTAACAAGAGAATTTTTTAGATTATCTTCACTGTATTTTCCATAGTTATATTCTTGAAAAATTGAACTTGAGTTTTTCATTGCTTCTGTATCACCTTTTTCGATAAGAGGTAGAAAAATTTTTGCGGCATCCCAAAAATTATTATGATAATTGTTTTCGATATTTTTCATTTTTGTATTTAGCAATTGAGTCATTAGTTCAGAATCGTCTTCTGTACCCACAGAATTTTTTTCTAATCTTATATTGGGTTTTTTATTGGTCATGTTTTCATAAATTTGGGTAAGTATTTGACTAAATTTAAAATAGCTATAAATAGGTATATTGTTTAATATAGTAAAAATATTATCTTCCAATGAAATATTCTCATAAAGTCGATGGTAATTATATTTAGCCAAGGATTGATTTGAAGTGTTAGAAACTGGACCAATTGCAAGAGAATGGTTTTCATTTTTTATAATTCTCTAAATTGCAATAACAAGTTGGACACCTACTAAGAAACATCCACTTGATAAATTTTATCTAGTTCATCCTCAAATAGTTCGTCAGGTGTTTTATAGCCTAAAAGCTTCCGAGGGAGACTATTTGCCCATGTCTCTACAT
>JAILEJ010000142.1 GCA_024688095.1 Butyrivibrio sp. | reverse complement strand
GTATTTGAAGAAATAAATTTGGATGATTTAGGACTTTTATAAATAAAATTTCAGTGTACAAAGTTAGGGGGACAAAATGTCACAGATTAAAGAAATTTTAATGGAAGCAAAAGAAAAAGGAGCATCTGATGTTCATGTAACTGTAGGTATTCCGCCTAAAATGAGACTTCACGGAAAATTATACAGTATGGAACAGTATGGAAAGATGCTTCCTCCAAATACTCAGGAAATAGCTGATGAAGTTATGAATGAGAAACAGAAGAAGATTCTTGAAGAGCATGGACAGATAGATATGTCTTTTTCCATATTTGGGGTAGGACGTTTCAGAGTGAATGTATTTAAACAGAGAGGTTCTGTGGCAATGGCATTCAGAATTGTTGCAACAGAACTTCCGGATCCTGTGACACTTGGAATTCCGGAATCTGTACTTGATCTTTATCAGAAGCAAAGAGGTCTTATCCTTGTAACAGGACCTACAGGTAGCGGTAAGTCGACAACAATAGCTTCTATTATTGACAGAATTAATAAGAACAGGGAGGCCCATGTAATCACACTTGAGGACCCTATAGAATTTTTGTATCAGCATTCCAAATCAATAGTAAATCAAAGAGAAATCGGACTTGATAGTGATGGTTATGCAAGTGCATTAAGAGCTGCACTTAGAGAAGACCCGGATGTAATTCTTGTAGGAGAAATGAGAGATCTTGAAACTATAAGTATAGCAATTACAGCAGCTGAGACAGGTCATCTTGTATTATCTACACTTCATACAATTGGTGGAGCTAATACTGTTGACAGAATAGTGGATGTATTCCCACCACATCAGCAGCAACAGGTTAGGATACAGCTGTCAAGTGTACTAAGATCAATTGTTTCTCAGCAGCTTATTCCTACAGTAGAGGCAGGACACAGAAAGGCTGCGTTTGAAGTACTTCATGTAAACAGTGCTGTGAGAAACATGATAAGAGAAGGAAAAACACATCAGATTATCACTGTAATGCAGACTGGTAAGAAGATGGGAATGATTTCAATGGATGAATCAATTCTTGAATTATTTAAGGCTGGAATTATTTCTCAGGAAAATGCTATACGATATGCACAGGATTCTGATACAATGGCACTAAAGATTGGTAGAGCAGTTCAGTAAAATAATGGAGTAAACAGATGATACAACTTGCGATAGTTGATGATGAGGAGTCATATTCTTCACAACTTGTGGAATTTGTGAGCAGATATCAGCTTGAGAGCGGTAATTTGTTTGAAATAACAAGATATAAGGATGGAGATGAAATCGTAAATGGATTTCATCTCCAATTTGATATTATATTGATGGATATACAAATGAAGTTCATGGATGGTATGTCTGCGGCAGAAGAGATCAGAAAGCGTGATCAGAAGGTTATAATTATGTTTATTACCAATATGACGGATTACGCAATCAGAGGATATCAGGTAGATGCGCTTGATTACATATTAAAACCTGTGAGCTATTTTGCTTTTTCGCAGAAGCTTGACAGAGCAGTAGCTCGCCTTGATAAGCGTTCGGGTTATGAAATGTCGGTAACGGTACCGGCAGGATTAAAGCGTATTTCCAGTGATGATCTTTTATATATTGAAAGCGAAGGGCATAATCTGATTTTTCATACCGGGGATGGAGATTTTCAGACCAGAGCGAAAATGAAGGATTATGAAGAGGAGTTATTGCCACATGGCTTTTTTAGAAGTAATAAGGGATATCTTGTAAATCTTCGTTATGTAGATGGTGTAGAGGATGGCTGCTGTGTAATACGTGGTCAGAAACTTCTTATAAGCAGAGCGAGAAAAAATGATTTCATGGAAGCTCTGACAAAGTATATTAGTGAGGCTTAATAATGGTGGATTTATATTTGGATATTCCAAGACTGTATACAGCTATTGCTGAGTGGTGCGCGTGTATGGTCTTTTGCATGCCCTTGAAGAAAAAGATTTCTAATGGGCTTTATGTTTTGTATTCTATATTATTTTTATTAATACAAAGCGCCTTTTTGTATTATACAGACAATGTTCCGGATATTATCTGGATTCCATGTATGGCTGTGGCAATA
>JAILEJ010000055.1 GCA_024688095.1 Butyrivibrio sp. | reverse complement strand
GTCTACATGATATCCGCTTCTTCGTACCATGTTCTCTTCCCAGGTACGCATATTTTCGTTTTCACTGTCAATGCGCTCCATTGAGGCTTTGATTGAATCTTGTACCATTCGCTCTGCCTGTTCTGCTGCAAGTTTTGCAGACGCATTCTTCATATCATTTTCTATCTGCAGCATCATTTCTTCGGCAGCATGTTGAGCTTCAATTGCAGAAGTATTGATTTTATAACCGTGTTTTCTTGTTACAGCTGCACCTTTACCTCTATTCTGCAGGCTCTCTATGCTGTTCATGAGCTTACTTAAACCTGATTCACCTATAAGAATATCTGTGTATGCTTCTGGATCAATTGGTTTATAATTTAATTTAGCTACTTCTGCATCAGCTAAAGCCTGTGCAATTTCACTTTCTGCATCTAATCCAGACCGGGCAATAACATTTGAGTTTGCAACATTAACTGCATACAGATACTGTTTATCTATCCAATCCTGTTTTTTCTGAAGGAATGAGGTGTAATTCTCGTACCACTGAGTATCTTTTTCTTCCAGTTCCTTATTAAATGCAGTTTTCCATTCGTTATATCCGCTTACAAGACTTTCTCCAGCTTTATCCCATTCAGCTTCGGCAATATTTATAATTATTGCCATCTGTTTTTCCCATGCATCTCGCTTTGTAGCAAGCTGTTTACGTTCTTTATCCTGCTGATCTTTAAGCATTCTAAGTTTTACCTCTTCAGCATAATCGAACTGAGTAAGTACTATCTGCTTAAAATCTGCAAGAGCAGTTGCTGTATAGTTTTCTGTTGATACAGAGTAATCAAGTGTTGTTGGATAAATATTGTGCCACAGAGAATATAAGTCTTTCAAATATACATCTGAAGACCATGTATTATTTCCGTATGCTGCAATTGATAAATCTTTTAAATCCTTTTTATAGTTCTTATAAGCTTTTGTATTCTTGTTTTTCACACTAATTTTCAACAAAGAATCTTTATAATCATTGAATTCGTTTTTAGCCTTTGCTTTCTCTTCTGCAGTAATATCATCTCTTGAAGCAGCCACAGCCAGTTTATGCAGCTTTGTTTTCTGTGCTTCTGTAAGCTCTGCATTTTCTTCAACACTGGCAGTGTAGACTGCTCTTGCTTCATTCTGATCAGCTTTTAACTTTGTAATGACATTATTAAGAGCAGTCTCTTTTCGAGTTTCTTCAGTTTCAAACCATGAATTAACATCTATGATTGCCTGACTTACATCTTCAGATGCAATTGCATTTGAAGATGTAAGTACGTCAGCTGTAAATATCTCATCAATCATAGTGTCATAATTACATGCTAAAACAGAACCCCTCTTCTTCATTGCTGTTCTTACAGTAGTTTCTGATATTGCTGCAGGTGAACCATCTTCAGTTCCATTGTACATAATTTTTAAATTTACCCATTCAGCTTCAAGTTCTGCCTGTGCTTTTTTTATTGCATTAATTTTATCAGATTTTCCACTATTAAATCCATTAAGATTACCTAGTACACAACTGTAAGCTACCTCAAATGCATTTGAAACATCATTTTTAAGTTTTGAAGCCTTAACTCCGGCTGTAACAGCAGCAGCTGTAAAACCTGCAGCAATTGCAATTGGAATTAAACATGCTGGCCATCCCCAAAATGCCGCAGTTGCTCCAAATGTTGCAGCTATAACCCCAAATGCAACTGCTTCTACAATTAATCCTTCATATCTACTGTCAATATCAACTTTTACTTTTGCATAATCCCTTGCCTGCATTACATCCTGGGCATATTCTTGACTAAAGAACTTTGTAATAATTCCATTATCATTGTCTTTTGAATCATAATTGAACATAAGATATTTTATTAAATCCTGTTCACCATAAGTTCTTGACATTACGGATTTGTATGCTTCTTCAATAACAGAGACTTTGTAGTTATCTATTAACTGATTACACATTATTCCCTGACACTCTACAGGAACATTATCTACAGGGAACTGGTATTTATCTATTTCTGATTTATCATTTTGATATTTTAAATATATTGCAGCAAGCATAAGATCTTGTATATATATTTCATCACCACGACTATAAAGGTCAAGCAGCCACTTTCGTGAATCATTAACAGCGTGTGTAATATTACGTGTAGAATTGCCTGGAATTTCTTCTTCAACATCACGATAATAAGAATCTTTATCATGCAATGAAAAATATTGATTTAATGTTTCAAGCGTATTAGCATTTCCAGATTTTACAAGTTGGAATGTGTATGTATTATTACTTGAATTATATGTTGCTCTAACATATTTTGCAGTTGAACTGCCTTCTTTTACCGTTTTTTCTTCCTGAGGTCCAATATTATTATTGTATACTGTCTGTAGTTCTGCATCAAGTTTACGAACTAAATCTTCCTGAACCTTGAGCCCTCTGTCTGTTTCTGTTTTAAGCAAAACTGCTTTGAAATGTTTCTCTGCAACCTGCTTATATTCATTCATAGCATCTGTATATTCCTGACTTGGAGTATAATTAGTTTTGTTATCAGTTTTTATTTCATTTAAAACATCTACATTTACTTGTGCTCTTTCCAGACTGAACTGAATTATTACTTCTTTTTCCTGTGGTGAAACATAATTCTCATCTGAAACCTCTCCAAGGCTCTTAAGATAAATACTTGAAGCATAATCATGTTTTTCCTGAGCAATACGCTTGTTCTTCTCACTTATCTTTAATTCATTAAATAATCTGTCTGCAGTATCAACATGCTGGTTATAAGTATTTGAAACAGTTGTAAGGTTGCTTACAGCATTATTCCAGTTTTCTTTGGCCGTTGAAAGTTCTTTTTCAATTCCCTTTACTTTTTCTGCTAATTCTGCAACTTTTGCCTTTACATTCATTTGATTTTCAATGGCAATTTTTAGAGAATTATTTGCTGTCTTTATTTCTGTGATAATACCAGAACTTTCTTTCACAGACATAAACTTAGCATATGCCTGATTCATTTTTTCTGTATATACTTTTAAGGCTCCGCCCTGCTGTGTAAAATCAATATTTGCAGCACTCTCTTGAACGGATTTGTTTACAAGCCAATCCAAATGCTGATTACAGATTTCAATTTTTTCATCAACAATTTTATCGTTCTGATTT
>JAILEJ010000469.1 GCA_024688095.1 Butyrivibrio sp. | reverse complement strand
GATTTTGAATTTGTGGCAGGCAGATATATTATGACCTGCTGCGAAGCTGATATGACTTTTCTTGGCATCCTTTGTGGTTATATGAAGGCCTATGAATTAAAAAATAAAGAATGGATCAATGTAACCGGAATAATAAAAATAACTTTTGATGAAACAGAAAATCGTAATATCCCAGTTTGCCGTGTTACCAGGCTTGAAAAAGCAGTTACCCCAGAAAATGAAATAGTAAATATGATATAATTTGCAAAACAATCCCCCTGACCAATCGATCAGGGGGATTATTTTTAACTTTGCAGCTGACTTTGATAAATAACGTCCATCAAATTATTTCTTGTCTTCAGCGTCATTTTTTACTCTTGAAGCAGGAAGATAATAGAAATCAATTCTCTTCTTTAATGCCTCTGCATCATTCTGCTTCTTTATACCATATTTTTCCATAAGTTCTTTTACGTTAAATCCGACAAGTTTTTTGATTGAGTTAATTTCATAGAATTTAAGCTTCTCATTAACTATATTTGTTGATAATTCTTTTGCCTTATTATCATCAGATATGTCAAATTTAAGACCTCTTTCATCCTTCTTGGAAATTAAAGCTTTTACAAAACGTTTATCAAGTTCGTCGGTTGCACGAGATATCATAGTTTGTTTGTTTTCAAGAAGCTTTTTCGCTTTTGCATCGCCTTTGTTACTCTTTTCAACCTTCTCCTGATTATCTTTTGTAAGTACTACTCCATCAAACTGCTGATAAGCAAGTATTGCAAGCTGTTCATCAGTAAGACTGCTGATACCTTTGCCCTTATACATAGCAGCCATAGCTCCATTAACAGCTGCTGTTCTTCTCTTAAGTTCAGCCTCTTTTGCCTTAGCGTCATCAGCTTCTTTCTTCTTTCTGACTGCTTCTTCCTTATCATGCTGTTTCTTAAGCTCTTCTTCCTGCTTTTTCTGTTCAGCTTTTCTCTTTTTGTCCTGCTTTTCCTCTTCAGCTTTCTTCTTTTTATCAGCTTCCTGCTGTGCTTTTAACTTCTTAGCATCTTCTTTAGCCTGCTTGTCTTTAATCTCAGCCTCTTCCTTCATTTCAAGAGCCTGTTTAGCCTTAAACAGAATCGCATCATATGAAGCCATTTTCTGCTGTTCTTTCATTGCTTCTTCGGCAGCGTGCTTTGCTACTTCATTTTGAGCCTTAGTTACAGCCTTATCACGAGCCACATCATTCTGATTTTGTACTAACTCATCATTATTTAAATAAATGTGAGAACTTAAGTAAGTAGTAAGTTCCATTTCCTGCAGAGACTTAAGTAGTGCAATGTCATTCTTACCAAGCTTCTTAATAGTCTTACCATCCTGTGAAAGATCTGCCTTTTCCAGTCTCCTTGCAAGTGCCTGTAAAGAATCCACTCTCTTTTTAGCTTCAGCTTCTTTCTTTTCTTTTTCTTTCGCGAGCTTGGCATCCTGTTCATGAAGTTCTTTAAGATTCTGTTTATATTCGCCCTTTACAAATACATTCTTAGTAGCTTCAAAGAACTGATGATTCTGCTCTTTACTCATTTTAGCAATTTCCTCACCTACTCTGAGTGCCTCAGTATTTGCACCAGCATTTTTCTGCTTCATTTCATCAATTACAGCATCATAAACCTGTCTTTCACGGACCTTACCATTAATCTGTATATCCTTACTAAGAAGATATGCATTAAACAAATCAAAATACTTTGAAACCAAATATCTGTTATCATCATTTTCAAAGAATTCTTTAATTGAATAGATAGTTTTGAGCTTACTTTGCGATAAATCACCTGCGCTCTTATTTTTATCAATACTAAGAGTTGCCACTACATGATTCATCTGAGTATTATAGTCACGAATCTTTTCGCTGCGTTTTGAAAGCTCTGCATCGAACTCATTCTCCTGCGCTAGTGCATTTTGAATGGATTTTTCTGTTTTCAAGTACTTGTCCATTTCTTCTTTTGGTATGTTTACTGGACCACCATACTTATTGTCAAATTCTTCTTGTAGACGTTCTGCCTCTTCCCTTTGAGCTGTTGCCTTCTTTTTCTTTTCTTCAAACTCCTGATATTCTTTTATCATTTCTTCAGCCGCTTTAGATAATGCTTCATATTCTTGAGAGTGAACTTCTTCAAGATTTGCATTTTGTGCTATCTCACTTTCAAGCTTAGCCATATTAAGATGATCATCTTCCTGCTCAAAGAGAATACAAAGGTTCATGGCATTGACCATATCTACAAAGAATTCCTCACTGAAATTCTTATCAAAGAATTCTTTATTAAAGATCTGTTCTCCTGTTGCAGACTTTCCAATCTCTCCGTTTCCAAATCCAAGCTTTTTAAGTCTGTCAAGAACTCTGTTACACTTCTTCTCACTAATTACAGAGAGGTTAGAACCAACAGATTTAGTATCCTTTAGAAGCATATTGTTAAAGTTCTCTATTGTAGGAATATTCTTAATCTTATCATCTGCTTTTTCATAAGATTCATCTTCAGAAAGATAGAAGAACATATTTGCATAATAATACATTGTCTTATTTGCATAAGTAACTTTATCAGTCTTATTATGTTCATCATTGAAACGCTGAATCATCTTTCTGCTGTTTTCGCTGACTTTCTTCATATCCTTTCTAAATAAATTGAAGTCATCAATCTGCTTCTTATCGTCAAATCTGATACCATATGTATCAATATTATCTGGATCTTCAATACCACCAAGGTTATTAGTCATAGCCTTTCTGATTGTAAGAACCTTTTCGTTTCTGTCATATGCTTCTTTGACATTATCAATATTTGTGCCAAGATCTTTTTCTGCATTTTGAATATTCTTCTTAACCTTAGACTTTAATGCCTTTACTTCCTTTGCATCCTGACCTGCCTGAAGTTTTTCAAGTTCTTCAATTGAAAGTCCACAGCTTAACATACCACTATCTGTAACACCATACTTATGAGCAACTGCCATAACAGCATTGTAATACAGTGCATATGCTTCACCTTCACCTTTATTGAAGTACATCTCAACATCCTTAACCATATTTCTGTATTTGTCATCCATCTTAAGCATGTTGAATTCCATGGTCTCGCCATAATATAACTGCTGGAAAGCAATCATCTTATTAGCAATCCAATAGCACTTGTCAAAGTTCTTAAGAATATACTCTTCGTTTACATTCTTGATATCAAGCTCTTTTCTTGCCTTCAATACGTCTTCAGTAACATTAGTAATAAATTCTGTTTTATTACGTGCATCAAGATACATATCAACAGCTCTCTTATTTTCATTTGCTACTGCTGTATCTTTTACTGTATTAGAAAGACCAGAAAGACCTACATTATGCTTTCTAAGAAGGAACATAAACTGTCTTTCATCTATTCCCTTAGGTTCAAGATCATTTCCAAGCTTATCAAGAAATTCAGGTGTCTGCATATCATTTATGGATGCATTTACTTCTCCTATAACATCCATGATCTTCTTTATAGATGTTATGTTATTCTTCATAAATGTATCGCGGCCAAAAACCTTTGCTCTTTCAAGCATTTCAACTTCAGTATCTTTATTTCCCTTCCAGATAAGATAATCATTCATTACTGTATTATCTTTTTTGTACTTATCAAGACGAAGCTTAGCCTCTCTCTTTGCACCTGTAGAAAGCTGGAAGAAATATGCATTTCCTGCATCAGCAAGTGCTTTCTCCATTTTCTCAGGAGTATAAATATCATCTTCAAAATTCTTATGCAGATATTTGAAAAGCTCTTCAACATAGTTTCTGGACTTTGCCTGAACCTTGTAGTCACTAAGTTTCTCAAGTTTGTCATGCATACGATCTTTCCAGCTTAAGATGAAATCCTTCTTATTAAGTTTTTCTTCTTTTGCAACCTTCTCATTATAGATACCTGTACGCAGATGTACCCATTCCTGAACAGCATCCCATTTTGAGCTGATTGATCTGATTCTGCTCTTTAAATCATTTACTTCATCCTCATACTTATTATTATGCTTAATTATAAGAATTTTACCTGTAGCTCTTGCTTCTGCAAGCTGCTTCTGTATCTCTTCATCATTCTTGATTCTTTCACGCTCTTTTTCTTCTTCCTGTAAATATAATGGCATGATCTCATCAAGCTTTTTCTGAGCTTCGTTTTCCTGCTTAACTTTTTCTCTTTCATCTCTATCAAATTCATTAGATTTAACCTTATTTAATGCAAGCTCAGCAGCATATTTTGGATCCAATGGCACAAGATTTCTCTTTGCCTGAGATCTGCTTACAAGACTTGCGCTCTTTGCAGATGGTGTGATGCCATAATCAAGAAGTGAAATCATTACGAAGTTATCTAATGCATAGAACAGGTTATCATATCTATTAAGATCCGCTACCTGCTCACTAGTAAGCTCAAGCTCTTCTTCTAACATATGGTAATATTCACCATCATTATCAGCCATAAGTTTTCTAAAATCACTTGCATACTTAATATCACTAAGAACTTCTGGAAGGTTATCAAAAATTCTCTCTTCATCACAATAATCCTTATCTACCTTCTTCATAAGATTCTGATATTGTGAATAAATAGTTTTAAGATAATTAATCTTTGCAGTCTTCTTTTTCTTATCCTTAGCAGCTTCTGTTGTGTCCAATGCATCAACTTTTTTGAGCTGATCTTTAAGATCTTTTTCAAGCTGATTAACCTCGGTATATGGATGATCCTTATAATACTTATCGCATATTCCCTTAAGTTCTATACCTCTGTCTACACGTTTGAGATATTCAGCTTTCTTTTCAGCAAGTTCTTTATCATCCTTACATTTAATAATTCCACTCTTTACAAGTTCATTGAAGTCCTGAGTATATGTAACTTCAAAGCTTCTACGTACTTTTGTTTCCTCAAATTTAGCCTTATATGCCTTATAAGTTTCCTTATTAAATGTTTTAATCTGTGCAGCTTTATAATCATTAGCTGTTGCCATACCATTAATGAAGTTATACATCTGATTTGCTCTTGCTTTATCCTGCTCAGAAACCTCTTTGCCCAGCCAGTACTTATCAACAAGATCAGAATTAAAGTTTTCAAATGTAGTTAATCTAAACTTCTTACCTACACCTTCGATAATTTCATTATTACCCTGCATATTTGCTACATCTTCAAGATATTCATATGCTTCAGAACGTGTATACTCCATACGTCCTTCCCATTTCTTGAAGTAATCCTTAAACATAGCTGCACGAATTCTTACTTCATCTTTCTGCTCATCAGTAAGCTTATTGAAGCCTTCAATACTTTCACCGTTATAATCCTTTTCAAGGATATCTCCAATTGCAGCAATACTCTTTATCTGGAAATACTTTTCAAAGGTCTCGTCCTTAGTAACATCAAGTTCCTTATTAATGCTATATCTTGCTGTGATATCATTGATATCCAAAGTTGCAATCTGATTTAATGTAAGTTCATACTTACTAATGTCTGTAAGTTTAACCTTCTTAATCTTCTGCTGAGGCTCTTCCTGACCTTCTACCTGTTCAGTACCAAGATTTACATCAATTTCAGTTACTTCCTTGTATTCCTGATTATTTTTAGCTGCTTCACTCTTCTTAGCCTTTTCTTCTTCCTTAGCCTTCTTGATAGCATCAATAATCTTTGATGCTTCTTCAAACTTGCTGTTGCAGACAAATCTTCTTTCAATATTATTAAGATCTTCAACCTTATTAACATTTACTACAGTCTTACCATCTACAAGTCTGTTAACAAGACGTGCTCTTTCCATACCTCTCTTGAGCATAGTAAAGTTATACTTTGTAGTAAGATCATTAATTTCAACCTTCTTACCTGTTTTCTTATCAACAAAGTCTTTGAAGTTTTTAGGATCATATATTCCAGTAAGCTGATAGAACATATTATTATATTCATATGCTTCCTGCACCTTGAATATATGATTAAGTCCTTCGAATTTAAGAATTGTTTTAACATCTTCGCTCATTTCAGTAAGCTTGAAATTCTTATCTGAAACATTCTGATTAACAAGATATTCAATAGTTACTTCATACTGAAGCAGCTGTTTCTTCATTATTTCCTGTTCACCTTCCATACGAAGGACTTCTTTTTCAAGATATGCTTTCCAAACGCCTGGAACATCCTTATTTCTGAATTTTTCTTGTCCAGCAGTTGAAAGTAGATTATTTACACCCTGAAATCTTGCTTCAATTTCATCAAGTCTTCTTGTAAGTTCATGATATCTGCCAAAAAGCTGATCCATATCTCCACTGAATATCTCATAAATATATGGATTAGAAGAAATCTTGTTTCTTACCTCAACAAGCTTTTTAGCTTTTTCGCCTTTAACATCATATTTTATATCAAATATGCTGTCATCAAGGTTCTCATCTTTCTGATATTTCTT
This sequence comes from Butyrivibrio sp., assembly GCA_024688095.1. GTDB lineage: Bacteria > Bacillota > Clostridia > Lachnospirales > Lachnospiraceae > Butyrivibrio. The sequence continues at coordinate 4,764 of JAILEJ010000469.1, read as the reverse complement.
TCTTTCTGCGCGTTTCGCAGTTGCTTCATCCTCAATAGTCTTAAGTGATGATCCAAGTTTAAGATCTGCATAATCGTCCATGAAATCTGCAGTAGAATTATATACCTGCTTAATCATTTCCCAGGTATTTTTTACATAGTTGTTATATTCTTCATCAGACTGTGCATTGCCATTTTTGATAACCTTAGTCTTACCAAGAATTCCTTTTTCTTTCTGAAGGCCAAAGTGATATCTGTGTTTTTCCATAAATTCGCTCATAATAGGAGCCATAAGGATAATTCTACTACGTACGAGTGCCATCATCTCAGGATTTGTATGATGCTCAGCTTTTACATCCAGATAGTAAGGATTATAATTAGTCATATTTACAAAAGCATTCAGCATATCTGTATATCTTTGCATCTGCAAAGTATTCTTAGCTAAATACTTATTTGTAAGCATATTTGGAGTAAGCTTAAAGTTTACAAGCTTTGTAGCAAGCTCATCCATAACTGCAATTCTCTTTTCCTTATCACCTGTTGTGTAATCTCTTATAATACTCTTACTGTACTCTGAGCCATCCTTTTTTTCTCTCTTCGTCTCTGTACCAAGACGTCCAACCTGTGTTTTGAAGAAAAAGAATTTTTTCTTTGTCATAACCATAAATGGTCTTACTGCTGAATTAAGTTCATCCTCTGCAGATATCTTTCTTCTGTCTTCATACTCACCAAAACATCTCTGCATAAATGTATCTTTAAAGGACTTAAGTGAACCTGTAATTGTTCCAAAGAATGCACCATACTTATTTCTCTGTACTCTTATATTATCCTTGTATCCCTGTGCAAGCTGTTCAGAAAGATTCATATGTGTATAATCATTGAAAAGACCCTTCTGATGATTTCTACTTTCAAAATATGTACTGTGATATTTCTCATATTTATCTAATGCTGCAGCTTCACGAACAGTATTCTTGTCATAATGACATGCTTCACCATTCTCTTTTCTCCAGCCCATAATCTTATTATTTTCTTTATTTCTTGTCTTACGGAAAAATCTTTCACCCGGATGTAACTGGTTTTCAAACTGTCCCTCAAGAGCACCTTCTACCTTTACATCCTCCATTTTTTCAAGAGTTCTTCCATAAATACCTTTTTCTTTTTCTTTCCAGAGTCTATGATAATCATTAGCGATTTTTTCTTTATGCTTTTCATAAGTCTTTTCATTCCAGTCCTGCTGAAAAACATTAGCTTTATCATTCATATTCTTATTAATAGTCTTCTGGTCTTTTTTCTCAGCTGAGATATAATCATACGCTTTCTGCTTTTTCTCATCATTAAACTTAAAATCCATATCTATGCTCCATTCATCTTATTATCCTGCCATTCTTTTTTATTATGCGCAGGATTTATTCAACAATATTTAACCGGTTCCAAATAAATTTATTCTGTTACAGGGTAACGGAATCTACATGTTACCTCACTGATATTATCTCCAAATAAATTATCCAGAAGATCATCTGTTGTATCATCTACTGACTGGATTAAAATTGTAGTTTCGGGTGAATATTTCGACTTTACCAGATTCACAGCTTTCTCAAGAATATGAAGAACTGTAACAGGCATTTCAGCCCATACCGCAGATAATAGCAGTCTGTCATCAGCAAGCTTTTCAAATGCAACAAATCCTTCTACCTTATCATTAGTAGAAAGAAGTACACTAATGTCTTTATCAACTGATTCACTGTTAAAGCCATTCATAGGAGTATTTAATCCCTTTTTATCCGCAAACTTCTGGGCTTCTTCTATCATTTTTTTATCAATTGATGAAAATACTTTTCCTGATCCTTCCTTGCCAGAAATTTTTGTTTCATCAAGGTCTTTCACTTTAATACTGTAGATATCGTATTCAGGATCTATATAATTGAATCCATACTCCTCAAGAAAATCTACAAAATCTTCCTGTTCCTTATCTACTATCATGAATTCTGTATTAAATTCCATATCTTCTTTCATAAAAAGTCGCTTGGTTTCATCAAGTAAAAATTTTCCAGCTCCTCTTCCTCTATAGCTTGGAGCAATCCAAAAAGAGGTAATATCTAAAATAAAGTCGTCTGGTCTGCAACAAATTGCTCCGGCTGCCAGATTCTTCCCCTCTTCTACATCATCCGCAACGAGTCCAATCGGAATAATTGCGCTTCCTTCCTTTATAAACTGCGCATCTTCCTTTGAAATGAACTTTTCAAAATGCTCCAGATTTTCATTGGTAATTGGTGTAATCTTCATATATTTCTCCTTTATTTTGATAAATAATATTTGTTTATAAAAATATTTTCTAAATCACTGTCTACTTTTTAATACGAATCAGACGATTAATAAGGCAATAAAAAACCGATAATTTATATTTTTTTTATAATTTGCACATTATATTTTTATAATTTATATTTTTATATTTTTGTCCATTTTTTAATGCTTATTCGTATATATGTTAGTTATTAGAATTGGCTGTTATGTTAGGAGGATATTTAAATGCCAGATAAATCTGATATAGAAAATGAATCATTAAATCGTACAATTAATATTAATGAGGACAATGAGCAAACTTACCAGAATCAAAACAATTTTAATGAAGATCATCAAAATCTTGTCCATAAGAAAAGACTTCATTCTCTTGAAAACATCGAAGCTACCCAAAAGCAACAGGCCAGACTTGCTGACACTGAATATGTTGCAAAAATTCATAATACAATAGAAAGAAATAAGCATGAAATTGATTTTGGATTTCGCTCAATAAATTCAATTCTTACATCAGTAACTTCTTTAAAAGAAGCCAAGCTTGCTGAAAAAAACGGAGTTAATATTTTACCTGCACAGCAAAACAACCCTGAAGTAAAAAAGCTGGAACTTCACAGTGCATTGGGTTCAAGATATGCAAACCAGGGTTCTGATGTACTTGAATTTGATATGGCAGGAAGTGGCTACAAAGAGCCTCCAAAACTATATAAAGGTTTCAGCGGCGAAGGAACTTACACAAAGAAATATGCTGATGGAACAGAAGCTACTTTCGACTTTTCCAAAGGGCATAAAAAAATCAGCAGGTTTGAAAGATTCTTTGGATTTTTCAGAAAAGGTTATATTCACCGAAAAAAACAAGAATATGATAAATATAATGAAGGTTATGATGACGCTCTAAAAGATTATGAAGAAACTTATGGATATAAAATTCCTATTGAAAATAAAGTCCATAAATATATACGTATGAAATCAGAAACTAATGAACTTGGTGCAACAAAAACCAAGTATTCTTTGGCAGGGCCTCTTGGATTATTTTCTTTAGGATTCCTAAATGCAGGAACTTATGGAATTACAAATCTCCAACGATATGTAAGAATACTTGGAAAAAAATGGCTTACACCAAGGCTTGATAAAATGAAAGAAGACTATGAGAAAAAGGGGGATGCAGCACTTGCTGAAATGCAACCTATTCATATAGTTGTAAACTCACACAGCAGAGGTGCTGTAGCAGCTACACCTGCCATGCTTGCAATAAATCAATGGATATATTCCACTTATCCTGCAAAAATTGCAGATATGGTTAAATTTGATATAAGAAGTAATGACCCTGTTCCTGGCAGACCTTCAACGCTTATACGCGGAAATACAAGACTTCTTAAAAAAGCCACCCTAAAAGGTAACATTACTGGAACAGGAATATATGACAGAGATGGAAATGAACTTACAGATAAAGAAGTGGCAAAGGACAATAAAAAACCATTTGAGAAAAGAAAAGGTGTTTACCGTGCTCTAAATAAAGAAAATACAAGGCATACAGTTGTATACTCATTGCAAACAGACTACTCATTCTGCTTCAGACCAACAGAATTATTATCAGCTGACAGAATAATCCTTACTCCTTTTACACACAGTGTTAACCTTAACACCACAGGAGATACAAAAATAGATACCAACAATAAATCCAAACAAATGCACCATGAAGCATTTGTTGATTTCAAAAACAATCAGGCTTACAGACAGGCTGCCATAAATGATCTAGCAAAGGGTGTTTACATTGTTAATGAAAACAGTCAGCTTATGAAATTGGATAATGCGGATCAGTTCGATCAGATAATGAATACATTCGTCAAGGATGCCTCAATAATACATACACAATATCCAAGAAAGCGCGTACTTAAAAGATTAGTAAGAAGATGGTTTGAAAATAATGGAGGAAATCAGGCATGACAAAAGAAAAAACAGAAATTTATATTACAAAAATTGATGATGATAACAAAGAAAACTTTAATGCTCTTATGTCAGACTATACATATGGATGTCTTGATTTATACGGATACCATGGAATAGGTGCGTTAATTGAAACCACTGATGGTTTCCTTCCGGTTGGCGTACTGATATTTTCTCAGGAAATGTTTACTATAGAGGATGATACAGATGAGCCCTTTTTAAATATAACCTGGCTATACGTTGATGAGCAGTACAGAAAAACGGGAATTGCAGACAAACTGATTCTTAAATTTTTCCAGGTAGCAGAAGCTGTTTCTATAGATACCAGAATGGTAGATATTCCACTTGCTTCTCAGTTTGACGAACTTGTTGGAGTATTTGAAAAATGGAATTTTAAATTTATACTTGCAGATAATCCTTTCATTGTATTCACCAAAGATAACATTGCTGCATGGAAAAATATTAAAAATCCTTCTAAGGATCTTCCTGTAATTGATCTGGAAAAGCTGCCTGCTGAAAAATTCAAAGAATATATAAACAATCTGAA
>JAILEJ010000458.1 GCA_024688095.1 Butyrivibrio sp. | reverse complement strand
CTTAAAATAATATACATGGATGTTTTTGAAATTGTGTAAGGGTCAGCCTTATTTTGACGATATAATACTATTATAGGGTTTTGTAAAACCATGCACATCGTGCACAACGTTCATAAGAGAATACTAATAATTGTGCAGTATACGATTCATCAAAAAAGCCCTAAAGATGAGGAGATATATCCGACAAATGATTACAACTAGTTAGGGCAAGATGTGCATATTGTGTACATTATCCAGAGATTTGAGAAAAGGAGAAAAATCAATAATGACAAAATGTGAAGTATATGTCGATGAAACTTCAGATAAATACGAAGGCCAATATGAAGTAGAAGATAATATTTTAATAGTAGAAATATTTAATTATAATGGCATGGGGCTTAATTCAGTGACAATTGGCTCGGATGTTACATATAGGAATATAATGATTCTTGATTTTAGTAATAAGAGGTATATGTATTCGAATCTTTTCTATAATTGTGGTCTATTGTATGGATTAGTTCAATCTGAAAAATACAAAACAGATTTCTTTTTTGAGACAAGTAATCACGAAGCAATAGAACATTTCTCCAGTGATATGAGATTCACTGAAATTAAGGCTTATAATGCAGCTTTGTGCCATTGTTTTAAGAATGCAGCACTTGAAATATCTTTCAAAGAAGATGAGATGAATTATAAGATTAATAGAAAACCCGAAGCAAAGATAATTCCTCTAGGTATTAACAATTTAGAAAAGATTGAGATTAATACAAGTGCAACTTGGACTCATAAAAACGATTACTATTCTGTTAATATTGATACTGAAAATTATGCAAGACTTTATTTAGTTGAGCCTGTAAATTATCAAGAACTAATCGCCTATATAAATGAACTAGATGTTATGATAGGTTCATATACGTTTGTGCAAATACATTCATATGAGACATACGTTAAGGTTGTTGATGGGGTAGAGTTTAAACTGATTCATAGACATTTATCTGAAGATAAAAGGATAAAGCGTCCAAATCACAAACCCTTAAAAGTAGAATTTGAAAAATACATTGAAGATGTATATAAAAAAATAAATTATAGAAATACTAATAGTCGAAACGAATTCATTTTGCTTGACTTTAAGAGACCAACGTCTCTGGAAGATCAGTATACATTCTATTTTAGATTTATTGATCTATATATGGGAAAAAGATTAAGGGAAGAGAATAAAAACAATAGTAACTACGCAAGACTAAGTGAATTTGTAGATAAGTACATTTCGTACTTTAAAGAAGGAGAAGATTTTACAGATATAGATACATTCAAAAATGAATTGAACAGTTTGAGAAATCATTTTGTACATGAGGGATATTATTTCCAAGATAATAGGTTTGAGGTAACGGGCAGAAAACGTGAATTTTTATATTATAAAGATATGGATTATTCATGGCTGTATAGCATTGTAAAAACATTCAAGTACTGCTCTTATTTGATATTATACAAAGAGATATTGGACTACGATATTGATGAGAATGAATTAAAATATATTTTGAAATGATAGTCTTTATTATGGCATAGAGAAAGTCCTGGACTTTTATTGTTCTATAATATGAATTATGCAAATAATACTCTTCGTGAGAAATTGCATCCTGTTCATGCAGATAAGTTTTTTTAAGAATGCTCGAAAGAATAAATGCTGATATCATGCAAATTGTGTAAGGGTCAGAATGTTTTTTGATAGTTTTATAAAAATATGCACAGCGTACACAAGATGCACAGAAATATTATCATAGTCCCAAAATCTATAGAAAAGAAGTTTTGATTCGTGTATAATCCATGCCAAGTACTACAAGGTTTATTACTATGTCATAGGGCAAAGCAGATTATCCTCTCAGAGGTAAACTGTCTTATCCTCTAAGAATATAATAAAACAATAGTAACAGACCTTGAAAAGATCACTAAACTGTCTTTCCAAGGTCTGTTCTCTTGTTTATTAATCCTTGTAGTATAAGGCGTTGATGGGTTTAACGACTCTTGTTTGAGAGTCTTTTACAGATAACCATAAAGAAGTATTATGGGTACTCTTTATCTATGGGTGGAGGATAAGCTGCTTTGCCCTTTGGAGGATAAAGTATAGTGCCCAAGGATATAGTATATTTTCTTCTTCTTGTTTTTGGGGATTACGTAAAAGTATCTGTAGCCCTTATATTTACTGGATTCTTTTAAAACGAATTATTTTGAATTATATTGGATTTTTTGCTTTTATTTCGTTTTTGGGAAGGATTTGGGACAAATCTGGGAGCTTTTTGGGGAATTAGATCTTATTGACGCTTCACCTGTCAACTAAGCAAAGGAGGAGCTAATCTATGCGAAAGAAGAACTACAAGGGACGTGTCACTAAGAGGTACTTACCAAAATGTAATGACATCTGTAGAACCTATGATCCTATCATGACTGCTTATGCAGATCTTGTCTCAAAGATGGAGGAAGTAGAAGAATTCAGATGTAATGTTTATCTGGAAGGTCTTACGGAGGGAGATTATACTACGGACTTTCTTGTCAAAATGAAGGACGGAACCTTCATGGTTCGAGAATGCGTTTATCGCAGTCGTATCACTAAACCAATGCATTATAAACTGCTGGAGCTTTCAAGGAGTTATTGGCTTCACAGAGGGATCGTAGACTGGGGGTGTGTGATCAATGAAAAGAAATGAGATTTACACCCATGAGGACGAGATATATAGGATTCTGCTGGTAAAAGAAGATAATTGCCTTGTCATTGACTGCAAGAATAATACTATGCCCGTCTGGAAGCCTATAAGGACTTTTTGGGACGCCTCTACCATGACAGATGAGGATTTATATACATTGTTGGATTTCAAGCCTGTAGAGGACGATATGGTGTCTCCAGAGCGAAAGAAGGTCATGCATGAACGTTATACCATGATCGCACCTGTCTTATCATTCATTGGGGATGAGAATACCAGAAGCCATGTGATAAATATAATCGCTGCTGAGAATAATATTTCGAAACAGAGCATACGGAGCTTCTTGAAACGGTATCTCATATTTCAGAATATCCAAGTGCTGCTTCCTAAAGAGCGGGAGTATGATACTGCACTGACCAAAGATCAGAAGAATATGCGTT
>JAILEJ010000406.1 GCA_024688095.1 Butyrivibrio sp. | reverse complement strand
ATTTCCACTATCATCAGATGCTTTAAGAACACTTGTAACATCTATCTTTGAATAATTTGCATCAGAAGATATAACTTCTGCAAGCGCCTGCGCATCAATTTCTACATTTTCAAATGATGTAGCACTTTCAAATACTGCCTGATTAGCCTTATCAAGTGCCAGTTGTTTCTGATATGCTATAGGATCTTTTGTAACCTGATATACCATTCCAAGAAGAAGTCCAGCAATAAGTGTAATTACAAAAAGTACGGATGCGTTTTTTAACATTTGCTTTGTATCATTCATGCCTTTTTCGCCTCCTTCTTTTTCTTTTCACCAAATGGAAGTGGCCAGGTATATTTCTCAATAAGCGGAACAAGAAGGTTGCTTATTATAATTGCATAAGAAACACCCTCGGCAGAAGAACCAAATATACGGAAAATACCGGTAAGAAGTCCAAGTATGATTCCATATACATATTTTCCTTTATTGGTTATAGGACTGGTTACATAATCTGTTGCCATAAAGAATGCACCAAGCATAAGTCCGCCACCTGCAAGGTGAGCAGAAATATATGCTCCATTTAATCCTCGTCCTCCAAAAATCGTAATAAAGATTACAAAGGTAACAATATAGGTGCCGGGAATTCTAAGATCAATAATTCCAAGCATTATAAGAATGCATGCACCTATAACTATCGCAATCATAGATGTTTCGCCGATTGTACCAGCTGTTTTTCCGACTATCATATCAAGAATATTAACAGCTTCTCCATTCTTTAATGACTGAAGTGGTGTAGCCGATGTGTAAACATCTGTAACAAAATTAGTCATGAGTCTTGGAAAGGAAATAACAAGGAAACATCTTGCACCAAGTGCAGGATTCATGAAATTCTGACCAAGTCCTCCAAATACCATTTTTACAACTAAGATAGCAAATATACCACCTATAATTGGAAGCCACCACGGAACTGTACAAGGGAGGTTAAGCCCTAGTAAAAGTCCTGTTACCACTGCGGAGAAATCTCCAATGGTAATCTTCTTTTTCATAAGCTTTTCATATATATATTCTGTAAGAACGGTACTTGCTACTGACAGTACCAATACTATTAGTGCATCTATTCCAAAATTGTATATACCAAATCCCGCAGTAGGAAGTAATGCAATTACTACCCACATCATTATATTAGAGGTCGTTACAGAGGATCTGACATGTGGATTAGATGACACTTTCATCATATCGCTCATATTATTTGTCTCCTGATTTATTTTTTCCTATTTGCAAGCTGTATCTTTCTCATACCCTTTATCATCTGGGTGAGCTGCCTTCTGGCAGGACAGATATAACTACAGCATCCACATTCACAGCATTCCATACCACCAAGTGATAGGAATCTTTCCATATCACTTCTCTCTGCTGCATTAGCAACATCTCTTGGAATAAGCCTTCCAGGACATACCTCTCCACATTTTCCACAGCTGATACATGCACTTGGCTCAAGTTCAGATACCGCATCAACAGTAAGACAGGTAAGCGCTGAAGCAGTTTTAGTAGTAGGCACCTCAAGATCAAATACTGCAAATCCCATCATAGGACCACCTGAAATGATCTTCTCAGGAGTCTTTACAAAACCTCCTGCATCATCGAGAAGTTCCTTGTAGCTGGTTCCAATACGAACCTTATAGTTACCGGGATCTGTTATTGCATCACCCGTAATTGTAACTATTCGTTCCATCAAAGGACGCCCTTCAGTAACCGCTCTATATACTGCACACAAGGTATCAACATTATCAACTATACATCCTACATCTGCAGGGAGCATTGCTGAATTTAATTCTCTTCCTGTACATGCATATATAAGCATTCTTTCTGCGCCCTGTGGATACTTTGTCTGAAGAGACTTAACGCTGATATTTGGTTCATCCTTAGTCATTTCTCTAAGCTTACTGATAACATCAGGCTTATTATCCTCTACCGCAAGAATACCTCTCGCATTAGGGAAAAGACTGACTGCAATCTTCAGACCGCCTATCAAAAGCTCCGGTTCCTCTATCATTCTTCTGTAATCAGATGTCAGATAAGGTTCACACTCAGCACAGTTTGCTATTACATAATCAATTTTATCTGGTTCTTTGGGCGAGAACTTAACCGCAGTTGGAAAACCTGCACCACCCATTCCGACAACTCCGGCTTCTCTGACAAGGTTAATCTTCTCCTCCGTTGTCAGTTCCTCAAGAGGTTTAACCTCAGGCCATTCAATTTCTTCATATAAGCCATCGTTTTCTACTATAATACTATTACACATGCCACCTGTTGCAAGGCGTCTTGGCTCAATAGCCTTAACTGTTCCTGAAACAGTTGCATATACAGGTGCTGATACAAATCCACCTGCTTCTGCAATCTTCTGTCCTACAAGCACATGATCGCCCTTTGCCACTATCGGCTTTGCAGGCGCACCAATATGCTGTGAAACTGGATATACAAGATCACCTTTTGGCAATATTTCTCTGATGGGTTTATCCTTAGTCAAATCTTTGCCATCATAAGGATGTACTCCACCCATGAATGTACGTCTAGCCATATCCTACCCTTCTTTCAATTTTTTAAGGAATCTGTGATTCCTGCACACTTACATTTTCAGATTGCTTAGTGTGCTTTTGCCATATGTGATAATCAGAAACCACACATAATCATTTTACATTTTTTTGGTTAAAAATTCCACACAAAAAGCCTATTATTAGGTGTTCTAATATCATCAGTCAACCATCACCGAAATAATATGTGCTGCATACAGACTCATTGCAAGCCTGCTTCTTTTTATATTATCATCAAGCTCAAAGTACAATTCTTTGTCATGATAATCTTTTTTAAAAAATGGCGTAAATATAAGATCCCATTCTCTTAAGTACTGACTGAACTTCCTTGTATAACAGGTTGCAGCAGTAGCCTGTGTTCGTCTTGCCTTATCAACAAATGCTGCAATGCTTTTATGAAGAGCCTGATCCTCTCCCGGAAGATAAAAATAGTCCTTATAATTTGCATAATAATATTTTAGCTCGGACTCAAGAAGCGGAACTCTGAGCATTGCAGAATTTCCTTCAGCCTTAAAATGCATTCCTTCGTAATTCATTTTAATTTCTACAGGAAGATCTGCTTCAATGGAAAGATTCATTACTACTTCCTGACGTCTGTTGCCATGATGATCATTATAGTAATTTGCTCCTACTTTTACTGCCCTTACAGGAAGATTTATATCTTTATTACTTGCTTCTCCATCGTTAAAGGTACATGTTGGAATATTTTTTATGCTCTCAAAAAAGTCATAATAAGACATCATTTTAAGAAGACTGAGCATTCCCCTTAAATCTTCAATATTATGCAAAATAAGAAGTTTTAATAAATCAGCA
>JAILEJ010000404.1 GCA_024688095.1 Butyrivibrio sp. | reverse complement strand
TGCTGATTTATTAAAACTTCTTATTTTGCATAATATTGAAGATTTAAGGGGAATGCTCAGTCTTCTTAAAATGATGTCTTATTATGACTTTTTTGAGAGCATAAAAAATATTCCAACATGTACCTTTAACGATGGAGAAGCTAGTAATAAAGATATAAATCTTCCTGTAAGGGCAGTCAAAGTTGGAGCAAATTACTATAATGATCATCATGGTAACAGACGTCAGGAAGTAGTAATGAATCTTTCCATTGAAGCAGATCTTCCTGTAGAAATTAAAATGAATTACGAGGGTATGCATTTTAAGGCTGAAGGAAATTCAGCAATGCTCAGAGTTCCGCTTCTTGAGTCTGAACTTAAATACTATTATGCAAATTATAAGGACTATTTTTATCTTCCGGGAGAGGATCAGGCACTTCATAAAAGCATTGCAGCATTTGTTGATAAGGCAAGACGTACACAGGCTACTGCTGCAACCTGTTATACGAGGAAGTTTAGCCAGTATTTAAGAGAGTGGGATCTTATTTTTACTCCATTTTTTAAAAAGGATTATCATGACAAAGAATTATACTTTGAGCTTGATGATAATATAAAAAGAAGCAGACTGGCAATGAGCCTGTATGCAGCACATATTATTTCGGTAATGGCTGATTGATACAACAGAGTACTAAGTAACAGGCTTTTTGTATGGAATTTTTAATGAAAAAAATGTAAAATGAATATGTGTGTATTCTAATTATCACACTATGGCAAAAAGCACACTAAACAATCTGAAAATATAGGTGTGCAGGAATCACAGATTCCTTAAAAAATCGAAAGAAGGGTAGGATATGGCTAGACGTACATTCATGGGTGGAGTGCATCCTTATGATGGCAAAGATTTGACTAAGGATAAACCCATCAGAGAAATATTGCCAAAAGGTGACCTTGTGTATCCCGTTTCGCAGCATATTGGTGCGCCTGCAAAGCCTATAGTGGCAAAAGGCGATCATGTGCTTGTAGGACAGAAGATTGCAGAAGCAGGAGGATTTGTATCAGCACCTGTATATGCAACTGTGTCGGGAACAGTTAAGGCTATCGAGCCAAGACGCCTTGCAACAGGTGGCATGTGTAATAGTATTATTGTAGAAAACGATGGCTTATATGAAGAAATCGAATGGCCTGAGGTTAAACCTCTTGAGGAGCTGACAACGGAAGAGAAGATTAATCTTGTCAAAGAAGCCGGAGTTGTCGGAATGGGTGGTGCAGGTTTTCCAACTGCAGTTAAGTTCTCACCTAAAGAACCAGATAAAATTGATTATGTAATAGCAAACTGTGCTGAGTGTGAACCTTATCTGACATCTGATTACAGAAGAATGATAGAGGAACCTGAGCTTTTGATTGGCGGACTGAAAATTGCAGTCAGTCTTTTTCCTAATGCAAGAGGTATTCTTGCTGTAGAGGATAATAAGCCTGATGTAATCAGTAAGCTTAGAGAAATGACTAAGGATGAACCTAATATCAGCGTTAAGTCTCTTCAGACAAAGTATCCACAGGGTGCTGAGAGAATGCTTATATATGCATGTACAGGAAGAGAACTGAATTCTACAATGCTTCCTGCTGATGTTGGATGCATAGTTGATAATGTTGATACATTATGTGCAGTTTACAGAGCGGTTACTGAAGGACGTCCTTTGATGGAACGAATAGTTACAATTACAGGTGATGCGATAACAGATCCCGGTAACTATAAGGTCCGTATTGGAACGAGCTACAAGGAACTTCTTGATGATGCAGGAGGTTTTGTAAAGACTCCTGAGAAGATTATTTCAGGTGGACCTATGATGGGATTTGCAGTATTTGATCTTGAGGTGCCTACTACAAAAACTGCTTCAGCGCTTACATGTCTTACTGTAGATGCAGTATCTGAACTTGAACCAAGTGCATGTATCAGCTGTGGAAAATGCGGAGAGGTATGTCCTGGAAGGCTTATTCCAAGAGATGTTGCCAATGCAGCAGAGAGAAGCGATATGGAAAGATTCCTGTCACTTGGTGGTATGGAATGCTGTGAATGTGGATGCTGTAGTTATATCTGTCCTGCCAGAAGGCAGCTTACTCAGATGATAAAGGGTATGAGAAAGATAAAGCTTGCAAATAGGAAAAAATAAATCAGGAGACAAATATTATGAGCGATATGATGAAAGTGTCATCTAATCCACATGTCAGATCCTCTGTAACAACCTCTAATATAATGATGTGGGTGGTAATTGCATTACTTCCTACTGCGGGATTTGGTATTTACAATTTTGGAATAGATGCACTAATAGTATTGGTACTTTCAGTAGCAAGTACCGTTCTTACAGAATATATATATGAAAAGCTTATGAAGAAGAAGATTACCATTGGAGATTTTTCTGCAGTGGTAACCGGACTTTTGCTTGGACTTAACCTTCCTTGCACCGTTCCGTGGTGGCTTCCTATCATTGGTGGTATATTCGCTATCTTAGTAGTAAAAATGGTATTTGGAGGGCTTGGACAGAATTTTATGAATCCTGCACTAGGTGCAAGATGCTTTCTTGTAATTTCTTTTCCAAGACTTATGACTAATTTTGTGACAGATGTTTACACATCAGCTACACCGCTTCAGTCATTAAAGAATGGAGAAGCTGTTAATATTCTCGATATGATAATCGGAAAAACAGCAGGTACAATCGGTGAAACATCCATGATTGCAATTGTTATAGGTGCATGCATTCTTATAATGCTTGGAATTATCGATCTTAGAATTCCTGGAACCTATATTGTAACCTTTGTAATCTTTATTACAATTTTTGGCGGACGTGGATTAAACGGGGCATATATTTCCGCTCATCTTGCAGGTGGTGGACTTATGCTTGGTGCATTCTTTATGGCAACAGATTATGTAACCAGTCCTATAACCAACAAGGGAAAATATGTATATGGAATCATACTTGGAGTTCTTACCGGTATTTTCCGTATATTTGGTTCTTCTGCCGAGGGTGTTTCTTATGCAATTATAATAAGTAACCTTCTTGTTCCACTTATTGAGAAGTACACCTGGCCACTTCCGTTTGGCGAAAAGAAAAAGAAGGAGGCGAAAAAGGCATGAATGATACAAAACAAATGTTAAAAAACGCATCCGTTCTTTTTGTTATTACTCTTATTGCCGGACTTCTTCTTGGAATGGTATATC
>JAILEJ010000395.1 GCA_024688095.1 Butyrivibrio sp. | reverse complement strand
GGATACTATAACAGACTTGATTCATATTATGGTATTGCTTCATCACAGGATATAGTTGGTGAATTTGGATTTGATGGCACAGATTTCGATCTTAGTGCTTGGGCTGTTGGAGAGCAGGAATTCTCAGATCTTAAGATTGGTGGATACATTGCTCCTACAACTGAGACAGAAGAGATGGAAGACTGGGCTGGTGACTGGGAAGCTTGGTGTGGTTCAACAGGACACGTTGCATTATTTACAGAAGCTTTCTGGACATATCAGGGAACATGGGCTACAGAAGCTTATGATCAGTATGATCTTGATATTGTTCCTTATGTAGTTCCAGCAGTTAGTGCTGAAGATGCTTCAAGTGATCATCATTCAATTGCAACAATTGACTTTGGTGGTATTACAACTTCATGTCAGCATCGTCGTGAAGCATATGAACTTCTTAAGTTTATGAGCTTTGGTAGAGATGGATGGCTTACAAGAATTGAAGCTTACAATGATACTTCAATTACTAATGCATCAGGACTTGCTCTTAAGCATGACGTTATGCCAGCTCCTATTACAACAGATGAGGAAGTTTGGTCAGCTTATATCGATATGTACTGCTCAGATATGGATGAAGAACATAAGGGACTTTGGGAAAATTATTTTGCAAGCTGCATGCAGCCAATTCCTTATGGATGGACAAATATTGCAGGATATTGGAACTATTGTGATGGATACTTTAACAGTATCGGAATTCATGATCTTGTAGATGCTGGTACAGCTAAGGCTGCTGACTATGTAGATGAAGCTACAAAGCAGGCTAACCTTTATCATGCAAATGCTATGCTTCAGTACTTTGGTGAGAATGGATATAATGTTCTTACAGATGAAGAAAAGACATTATATGAGCAGATGGTAACAGACAATTCTAACTGATAATGCTATCTTACTATAATAAATAATATTATAAATGATTCAGATTCCGGTCCGAAATTCGGACCGGCTGAATATATAGCTAACTTTTTTATGGAAAAGTATGATAATGATTCAAAGGGAATCATTGGGAAGGATGGATTTATGAAAAAGAAGATTTTAGCAACATTACTTAGTGCTACAATGGTAGCTTCTCTTGCAGTTGGATGCGGAAGCTCTAGCACAACAGAAACAGCTTCTGAAGATACTCAGACAGAGGAAGCTGCTGAAGAGACAGCTGAAGAAACAACAGAAGAGGCTGCTGAGGAAACAACTGAGGAGACAACAGAAGAAGCTGCTGAAGAGACAGAGGCTACAGAAGTTGTTGCAGAGGAAGTTCCAGAAGCAAAATATCATTTCACATTCGATGAAGGTGTTGATGAAGGTGTTGTAGCTGCAACACGTCCAGAAGCTGCTCTTACAGAAGAAGAGAAAGCTGCAGATCCACTTCTTGCTGGTGCTACATATGCAATAGTAGAAGATGACACAATGCCTCTCCTTTATGCTGATGGTACTGTTGGAAATTCACTTTATGTAAATGGTGAATATGGATATAAGCTTCCAATTGAATCACTTGGAAAAGATGAATATACAATTTCATTCTGGGTCAATGCTGAGCGTCTTTCAACATATGGTGCAACACTTCAGCTTGGACGTAATATGGGTGCTGATGGTGATGCTAATGATCCATCTGTTACATGGCTCAACTTTACACAGACAGAATGGGGAACAAATAGTGCAAAGATCTTCCCTGTAGCATGGAACAGAAACTCAGAGACAACAGCTTGGCCTTGGGTTTATGCATCAGATGATTCTATTCATGGTAAAAAGGAATGGGCTCTTGTAACAGTTGTTGCAACAGGCGATGTATATCAGGCTGCTGATGATGGACTTGATAGAGTTGCTTCAAAGTTCTATATCAACGGCGAACTTAAATGGGATTGTTCAAATGTAGATGAAGCTATGTATGGTGGATTTGCAACAAACATTCTTAATGGTGATGGTGTTGAAGGATATATTGGTATTAACTACTGGGATACAATCTTTAAAGGATTCATCGATGATCTTTATATCTTCGATACAGCTCTTACAGATGGACAGGTTCTTTCACTCTATGAGATGGGTGATACAAGTGTAGTTCCTACAGCTCCAGAAGGATCAGAGTCATCTGATGCTGAAGCTTCAGATGAAGAAGCTGCAGAAACAATTGATAACAGTGCTGTTGAAACAACAGGAACAGTTGTTGGTGAAACAGATTGTTCATCAGCTTTCTGGTCAGTATTCTCAGATACAGTTCAGGTTCCTGAGGGAGAGTCAGTAACAGCTAACTTCAAGAACTACACAGATGGTGCTGAGAACTTCCACAACTTTGTTGTTGTTCTTCAGAATGTAGCTGATGCTCACAGCGCAGACGATAACGCTGATTATAAGGAATATGGTGTATTCCGTGCAGATAACTGGTATTGGAATGCAGATGGTGATGCAAGTTCAAATGCAGATATGTGTGTTGCTGAATGCGATTGGAACTGGGATACATTTAAGACAGATATGAATGGTGCAGACGTTGAACTTACAATCACAAATAATGGTGATACAGCTGATATCGCTGCTGTAGTTACAACAGCTGATGGTATTACATACAATCAGACATATACAGGCATTGCTATCGATGGAGATCTTTACTACTGCTTATCTACAGAAAAAGGATTCCTTGATATCCAGTAATTTAAAAATCTATAGCAATTTTAGAGGATGCAATCAATTGATTGCGTCCTCTTTTTTTATTATTGACAAAGCTTTTGTTTGATAATTCTTTGACAGTTTAAGGTTCTAAATATTTCGATGGCGTTATTTGGTAAAATGGCTTTCTCCTTTTGTAGAAGCATAGTTAATTTATGTTAATGAATGATTTTAGTAGCAGATATTTTCTGACTGATCATGTAACCATTAAATAATAGAAATTGAAAATATCATATTTAGAAAAATATAAAATAGGAGTGTAAAAAACTGTGAAAATATTATTGTTATTTGTCGAATTGGTATTAATGTTGCATATAGTGAAAAAATCAAAGTAAAGAATATGTTAATATAATTTAAAATGAACAAAAGAATTGTGCATATATAATACAAAATTGTCAAATAATAATATCGTAATTATACGGATTCGCGATATTATTCTGATTTTTAGATTTGCATAGGGGCATTTTAGATAAATGCAAATTAATTAAACTAAAACCTAAAAACATATTGACAATTCTGTGGTTGTTATGTACAATTTACCTATAAGGATTAAAGGAAAGAGAGATAAATATATACATGTTGCCGAAGCGAAGGTTAATTGTTTAACTTTTTGTCTTGAAAATAATGTATTATTTTAACTTTTTCTATAATCGAAAAAACATTTGTGCAAATTGCACATCTATTTGTGAAGGAGGAAAAGAATGAAAAAGAAGTTACTTAGTACACTGCTTTGTGGCGTTTTAACTGCTTCTATGCTCGCAGGTTGTGGATCTGTTGAGACAGCAGATGAGCCAGCTACAGAGGATGCAGCTGAAGAAGTTGCAGAAGATGCAGCTGAAGAAACAGAAGAAGCTGCAGAAGAAACTGAGGAAGCTACAGAAGACGCAGCTGAAGGTGAAGAGGGAGAAGCTGAACCAGAAGCAGTTACTACAGAGGGTGATCCAAATGGTACACACATGGAAATGTGGTCTTTCGTAGAAGCTCATAATACTTTCTATGCTAAGATGCTTGAGAAGTGGAATGAGGCAAATCCTGACAGAACAATCGAAATTACATTCACAACATATCCTTATGGTGATATGCATCAGAAACTTCTTATGTCTCTGCAGACAGGTGAGGGTGCTCCTGATATCTGTGATGTAGAAATGGGACAGGTTCCTAACGTATATGAAGGTCTTGACACATGGCTTTATCCACTTGATGATTCAATGGCTCCATATGCTGATGATATGCTTGCATCAAGACTTGCTGCATACCAGGGTTCAGATGGTAAGCAGTATGGTGCTCCTTTCCATGTAGGTGCTACAGTAATGTACTACAACATGGCAAGACTTGAAGAAGCTGGTATCACTCAGGAAGATGTTGATGCAGTTGTAACATGGGATGATTATACAGCACTTGGTGAGAAATACCTTGAAGCTACAGGAAATGAAGAAGGAAAGTACTTCACATCTGTTGATACAGGCGGCGCTGACTGGTTATGGATTGCAATGGCTGAGTATGGCGATGACTGGACAGGTGGATTTGATGGAACAGCAAATGTACAGCTTGATTCTGTAAGAAATATGCTTACAATGCAGCAGGATTGGCTTAACAGCGGATTCGCTGAAGTATCTCCTGATGGACATATCGACCTTGAAGCTGGTTTCCAGAACATTCTTGATGGAAACATCGTATCATTCCCTAAGGCTATGTGGTACATGAGCAGATTCATCAACTACATGCCAGAAGAAGAAGGTAACTGGTATATTACTAAGTGTCCTGTATTCGAAGAAGGACAGAATTGTTCAGTAGGTATTGGTGGTACAGGTACAGTTGTAACACAGCAGTCAGTTGATGCTCAGCTTGCAGCAGATTTCCTTTGCTATGCTAAGATGTCACCTGAAGGTGAAACAATGATTTGGAATGACCTTGGATTTGATGTATGTAATACATCACTTTGGGACGATGAGACATTTGCTCATGATGAATCAAATCAGTACAACACATTCTTCCGTAACTATCCATATGATGTTCTTAACAGCATTTCAGATCAGATTGGTACAATCATGACAGTTAAGATCAGCCCAACAATCAACGAGTATGTATGTAATACAACTCTTAATGAAATCCTTGAAGAGGGTATGGATGTTGACGAAGCACTTCAGGAATTACAGGATGCTATCGATCTCGAACAGTAATCAGATAACATGCGGGCTTTGAGGTTAAAAGCTCGGTAATTAAAAAGTATAAGGCGCCTTTTGATGCAAGATCAGAGCTTCTAAAGGCGCCTATATTTAATTAAGAGGGGATTGTATTTATTCAATTGATTCTTTAAATGTTTAGTAATATTAAAGGGAGGCCGAGCGGCTATGAAGGTTAAGAAATTTTTATTTTCTCAAAAGACCGCACCATATATTTTTGCATTACCTTTTATTATCAGTTTTTTGGTTTTCTGGGTATACCCACTTATTAGTGCATTTGTAATGAGTTTCCAGGATATAGGTGCAATTACGGTTGACTGGGTTGGTTTTAAAAACTATGGAAAGCTTTTAAAAGATAAAGTATTCCATACTGCAATGATTAACAGTTTTGAGTATATGGTATTCACATGTGCTCTTCTTATTCCTTTCCCAATGCTTTATGCAGTATTGATGGATGGAAATTTAGTAAAAGCAAAAGGTGTTTGGAAAGCTCTTTTATATCTTCCAGCACTTACTTCTGTTGTTATTTCTGGTACATTATTCAGACTTATGTTCTCAGAATACAA
This sequence comes from Butyrivibrio sp., assembly GCA_024688095.1. Classification (GTDB taxonomy): domain Bacteria; phylum Bacillota; class Clostridia; order Lachnospirales; family Lachnospiraceae; genus Butyrivibrio. Next base: position 3,032 of record JAILEJ010000395.1, on the reverse strand, counting down.
AACAGGTCAGATGAATGTACTTATGGCAATGCTTGGTCTTCCAGCTATTAAATGGCTTAAGACTAAGTGGACCAGTGAAATAGCTCTTTTGCTACTCTGTTGTTGGAGATGGACTGGTGTTAATACGCTCTACTTTATGTCAGGTCTTAAATCTATTGACAAGAGTTTGTATGAATCAGCAGACATTGATGGTGCAACAGGATGGCAGAAATTTAAATTTATTACTATCCCTCTGATAAAGCCAACAACTATTTATGTATTGACTATCAGTATTTATGCTGGTCTTGCTATGTTCCTTGAAAGCTTTATGTTATGGGCTGGTAATGATTCACCTAAGAATATTGGACTTACAATTGTAGGTTATCTTTATAAACGTGGTATTCAGAAGGATGATATGGGCTATGCTTGTACCGTTGGTGTTGTTCTTCTGCTTATCGCACTTGTAATTAACTTTATTCAGTTGTGGCTGAACGGAAGCTTCAAGAAGGAGGAAAGATGATATGAGTAATGATCAGAATAGAGTCACTTCTCCTAAAGATTTTAAAGAAGGCATGCATGTCAGAAGACAGATTTTTAGTTGGATTGCTACTATATTTTTCGCACTCTTAAGTGCAATAATCATGTTCCCTGTATTTTCAGGTCTTTTAGCATCATTTAGACCTGGTAGAGAACTTATTAGAAAAGGTCTTAGTCTTACTATAGATTTTGATAGTATGACACTGGATAACTATAAGTATTTATTTAGCGGAAATGCTGATTCTTTGAAGTATTGGATGTGGTTTAAGAACAGTCTTGTACTTACAATTTTAAGCGTTGTTCTTACACTTATAGTTTGTTACTTTGTTTCCTATGGAATTACAATGTATGATTTTAAACTGAAAAATATATTATATTTCCTTGTTATTGCAACAATGATGGTACCTTTTGAAATCTTACTTCTTCCTCTTTACAAAGAAGTAATAGCACTTCACCTTATTGATTCAATTGCAGGTGTAATCCTTCCGGGTATATGTGGGGCATCAACAATATTCTTCTTCCATCAGTATATGACTTCCTTGCCTAAGGAACTTCTTGATGCTGGTAGAATCGATGGTGCAAATGAGTATTACATTTCAGTTAAAATTATGATGCCTATTGTTAAACCTGCATTCTCAGCTATGGCTATTCTTAGTGCTATGGGTGCATGGAATAACATGCTTTGGCCATTGATGGTATTTAGAAGTGCTGATAAGTTTACACTTACAATTGGTTTGAATACACTTCTTACACCTTATGGTAACAACTACGATATGCTTATTGCAGGTTCTATGCTTGCAATCTTACCTATCTTTATAATATTCCTGATCTTCCAGAAATATATTATTGATGGTATGACAGCTGGTGCAGTTAAGGGATAATAATTCTTTGGACTAATTTTTAGATTCATATACGGATATAGTTTTTCTTCATTTAGAATGTGCTTTTTAAGTGAATTTCTAAAAAGCAGAAAACTATATCCGTTTTGTTTATTGCTGGAAAAAGGCTAAAAAATGAAATTAAATAAATATGAATGGCTTCTTGTGCATAAAAATAAGATTGTTCACAAGAATGAATTCTGTGTTTCACAGGTTATGTCCTCTGCTTTGTAAGTATTTTGTCTAATACGATTATTGATTTTAGATGAAAATCAATAATATATAAGCTTTTTGATTAGGTAAATAGTAATACAAATTTTAAATGAAAAAAATGTAACCAGAGGAAAAAGAATATAAGTAGGAATATATCGGAATGTGATCAGGGGGAAGTGAATGTAAGTAGAAATGTTTCAGGATGTAAAAGTGAATAATTCGACGGGAATCTACGTCAAAATGGAATATAATAAATGAAAATAGCGATAAGTTTAGTAAATAGTAAAATATACACAAAATAACTTGTATTAAAGGTGTAATAAAAGGTTAAATTTAGTTGTAATTGTTAAAATTTTATTGTAATATATTTATGTACATGAATTATTTTAAGAAAATATAAATAATATATGCATAATATGTAGATTAATGGGGGATATGCTTAAATGCTACACATTAAGTCACTTGATGAGGGTTTGGAATTATTTAAAGCATTAGGTTCTGAGATACGAATCGATGTTATAAAGATCCTTTTGGAAAATAATGGAATGAATATGAACGAGCTTGCAAGTAAGCTACAGATAACAAACGGAGCACTTACAAGCCATATCCGTAAGCTAGAAGAGTGTGGAATTGTTACAGTATCCAATGAGACATCAGGACATGGTAATCAGAAGATTTGTTCAGTTCACCTTGATAAGATTCTTATAGATGTACAGAATGAGAATAAGGATGAAGATGTTTATACTACAGATATAAAGGTTGGATTATATTCTGATTATCAGGTATATCCTACATGTGGACTTGCTTCTAGTTCAAAACTTATCGGGGAAGTTGATGATACAAGATATTTCTCACATCCAGAGAGATATGAAGCTGATATTTTATGGTTTACCAAGGGATATGTTGAATACATGATTCCTAATTTCATTCCATATAATCAGAAGATAGATGAAATCTGTATTTCAGCTGAACTTAGTAGTGAGGCACCTGGAATCAATAATGTATGGCCTTCAGATATTTATTTCTATATGAATAATACATTCCTTGGATCATGGACATCGCCTGGAGATTTTGGTGATGTTAAGGGTATCTTTACACCAGACTGGTGGTTCCCAAACTGGAATCAGTACGGACTTTTAAAGATGCTTGTTATAAATCACAAGGGAACATTTATTGACGGCCTTCAGATTTCTGATGTTACTATTGATAGCTTTAACCTTACATCAAAGAGTACTATTAAGTTCAAACTTGAAGTCCCTGAAAATGCTGAACACGTTGGTGGTCTTACAATTTTCGGACGTAACTTCGGTAACTACAACCAGGACATTGATGTAAAGATTGGCTACAGCCCAATAGCAGAAAATCCACAGTAAATAACAATTTAATTCACAAAACGGATGGTGAAACTTTTCCATACGATGAAGG
>JAILEJ010000393.1 GCA_024688095.1 Butyrivibrio sp. | reverse complement strand
AAACAGAGATAAAATAAAAGATGCCCGTATTGTTGCAAATCCGGGATGCTATACGACATGTTCGATTCTTACAGCATATCCACTGGTAAAAGAAGGTCTTATTGATCCTAATACACTTATTGTGGATGCACTTAGTGGAGTTTCCGGGGCAGGAAGAGGTGCCAAGGTTGCAAATTTGTATTGTGAGGTAAATGAGAGTGCAAAGCCTTATGGTGTTGCAAATCACAGACATACTCCGGAAATTGAAGAGCAGCTTGGTTATGCATGTGGAGAGAAGATTACAATAAACTTTACACCACATCTTGCACCAATGAACAGAGGTATACTTGCCACTGAATATGCAACTCTTGTAAAAAAGGATGGAAAATTACCAACAGCAGAAGAAGTAAGAGCTGCTTATGATAAATATTATAAAAATGAAAAATTTGTAAGAGTTCTTCCAGATGGAGTTTATCCTGAGACAAGATGGGTAGAGACCAGTAATTATGTTGATATAGGATTTAAAATTGATGAAAGAACCGGCAGAATAATAATGATGGGAGCGCTTGATAATCTTGTAAAGGGTGCTGCCGGACAGGCTGTTCAGAATATGAATCTTGTATTTGGATTAAAAGAAAGTGAAGGATTAGAAATGGTTCCTTGCTTCCCGTAATTAAAAATTCAGATAAAATGATCCTGGGCCAAAATTAATTTTGGCCCTTATATAATGTTTAAAAGGGAATAAGGAGAAGTACTCATGGTTAGGGCAATGACTATAGAGGATTATGATGAGGTATATAAACTTTGGATGTCTATTTATGGCTTTGGAATAAGGTCTATAGATGATTCAAGAGAAGGCATTGAAATGTTTTTGAAGAGAAACCCTGCTACAAGCGCAGTTGATATTGAAGATGATAAAATTGTCGGGGCTATATTGTGTGGGCATGATGGAAGAAGGGCATGTATGTATCATGTATGTGTAAGTGAAGATTATAGAAGGCATGGTATAGGCAAAAAGATGGTGGATTTTTGCGAAGAAGCCTTGAAGAAAGAGAAAATTAATAAGGTATGTCTGAATGCATTTGTTACAAATGAAGTCGGTAATGCATTTTGGAGAAAAATGGGCTGGACGCTCAGAGATGACATGAATTATTATGATAATCCTTTAAATGAAAAAAATATTACTATTTTTAATAAATAAACATATATTATATGGAGGCATTTATGGAGATCATTAAAGGCGGAGTGACTGCAGCTAAAGGATTTATGGCAGCAAGCTGTGAAGCAAATATTAAATACAAAGACAGAACAGATATGGCTTTTGTTTATTCCAAAGAACCTGCTGTTTGTGCCGGTACTTTTACAACTAATGTTGTAAAGGCTGCCTGTGTTAAGTGGGATATGCAGATTGTAAAGTCTGGAGAACCAATGCAGGCTGTAGTTATCAATTCAGGAATTGCTAATGCAGCAACAGGTAAGGAAGGCTTTGATGCATGCGAAGCTACAGCAAAGGCTGTTGAAAAGGAAATGGGTGTGCCATATAAGACTGTAGCGGTTGCTTCAACAGGTGTTATAGGCATGCAGCTTCCGGTTGATAAGCTCTCAGCAGGTGTATCTAAAATGAGTAAGGTACTTAGCGACAGTTTAGAAGCAGGAACTGAAGCTTCCAAGGCTATTATGACAACTGATACAGTTAATAAGGAAATAGCTGTGACTTTTGATATTTCCGGTAAAAAGGTAACTCTTGGTGGAATGAGTAAAGGATCAGGAATGATTCATCCTAATATGTGTACAATGCTTGCCTTTCTGTGTACGGATTTAAAAATTGAAAAATCTCTTCTCCAGGAAGCGGTAAGCGAAGTTGTTGCAGATACCTTCAATATGATAACTGTTGATGGTGACACTTCAACAAATGATACCCTTCTTATAATGGCAAATGGTCTTGCTGAAAATGATGCTATTACTTCTAAAAACAGTGATTATGAGAGCTTTAAAGAAGCACTTTCCTATGTGTGTGAATATCTTGCAAAGAAAATGGCAGCTGATGGCGAGGGTGCAAGTAAACTTTTTGAAGCACAGGTTGTAAATGCTAAGAGTAAAGAAGATGCCAAGACATTATCAAGAGCAATTGTAGGATCTAATTTGTCTAAAGCAGCAATATTTGGCTGTGATGCAAATTTTGGAAGATTTTTATGTGCTATGGGTTATTCTGGAGCACAATTTGATGAGGAAGATGTTGAGCTTTTCTTTAAGAGCAAAAATGGAGAACTTGAAGTGTTCCATAAGGGATCTCCAGTAGATTTTGATGAGGAAAAGGCTCTTGAAATAATGAAGTGTGATGCAGTGACTGTTTATGTTGATATGCATGAAGGTGATGCATCTGCAACAGCATGGGGATGCGATCTTACATATGATTATGTAAAAATTAATGCTGATTACAGATCCTGATAATAATATATAAGAGGATTAAAGAATTGAATCAGATACAGAGAGGGAAAAGACATGGATAAAGATATGCAGGAAGTATTAAAAAAAGCAGAGGTGCTTGTAGAAGCACTTCCATATATACAGACCTTTAACAGGAAGATCATTGTTGTAAAGTATGGCGGAAGTGCTATGAGCAATGAGGAACTTCAGCGTAATGTTATAAAGGATGTTACTTTGTTAAAGCTTGTAGGATTTAGACCGATTATTGTTCATGGTGGCGGAAAAGCAATAAGCAACTGGGTTGGAAAAGTAGGTAAAGAAGCAAAATTCATTAATGGACTCCGAGTAACAGACGATGAAACCATGGAAATAGCAGAGATGGTTCTTGGAAGAGTTAATAAACAGCTCGTAAGCATGGTTCAGGAACTTGGTGTAAAGGCAGTAGGTATAAGTGGCAAAGACGGAAAAATGCTCAGAGTTAAAAAGAAATACTCAGATGGACAGGACATTGGATATGTAGGTGATGTTGAGAGCGTTGATCCAAAGGTTTTATATGACCTTCTTGAAGATGATTATCTTCCTATTGTTGCACCAATTGGTTTTGATGATGAATTTAATACTTATAATATAAATGCCGATGATGCAGCATGTGCAATTGCAAAGGCAGTACATGCTGAAAAGCTTGCATTCCTGACAGATATAGAAGGAGTATATAAGGATATTAATGATAAGTCGTCCTTTATTTCAAGAATGACTTGTTCAGAAGCAGAACAGTTAATCGCCGGTGGAAATATAGGCGGTGGTATGCTTCCAAAGCTCAATAACTGTACAGATGCAATAAAGGAAGGTGTTCACAGGGTTCATATTCTTGATGGAAGAATTCCACATTGTCTTCTTTTGGAAATATTTACTAACAAAGGTATTGGTACAGCATTCATTGATGATGAAGATGAGATGAAATAAAAAATATCAGGTAAGAAAGTATAGAAGGTGATTATATAAAATCACCTTTTAAGCATATAACAGAGAGGTAAAAATAATGAGTACTCAGATGCAGGGATACATAGATCAGGCTGAAAAAGACCTTTTGCATACATATAACAGATATCAGATTGTTCTTGATAAGGGCGAAGGCGTATATCTTTATGATACAGATGGAAAAAAATATCTGGATTTTGTTTCCGGAATTGCAGTTTTTGCACTTGGATATGCAAATAAAGAATATAATGATGCATTAAAAAATCAGATTGATAAAATTATACATACATCCAATTATTACTATAATCAGCCTGCAATTGATGCTGCAAGAAAGTTAAAAAAAGTTTCTGGAATGGATAGAGTATTTTTTACCAACAGTGGAGCAGAAGCTATTGAAGGCGCATTAAAGGCTGCAAGAAAATATGCTTTTTTAAAGGATGGAAAAAATGATCATGAGATAATAGCACTTAATCATTCATTCCACGGACGTACTTTTGGAGCTCTTTCTGTTACAGGAAATCCTAAATACAGAGAACCATTTGAGCCTATGATCGGTAATATAAAATTTGCTGATATGAATGATTACGACAGCATTAAAAAGCAGGTTACAGATAAGACCTGCGCAATCATAATGGAGACTGTACAGGGAGAGGGGGGAATCTATCCAGCAGATGCAGACTTTATTAAAAAAGTCAGAAAGCTCTGCGATGAAAAGGATATTCTTCTTATTCTGGATGAAATACAATGTGGTATGGGAAGAACAGGTTATATGTATGCTTTCCAGAAATATGGAATAAAGCCTGATATAATGACAACGGCCAAAGCACTTGGATGCGGAGTACCTGTTGGAGCATTTATGATGACAGAAAAAGTTGGTCAGAATTCTCTTACAGCAGGAGACCATGGAACGACTTATGGAGGTAATCCACTTGCATGTGCAGCTATTAACAAAGTTCTTGATTTATTTGAGAAGGAACATATAATAGAGAATGTGAATCAGGTTGCTCCTTATCTTGAAGAGAAGCTTGATGAGCTTAAAACACGTTATTCTTTTATTACTGAAAGACGTGGAGCAGGGCTTATGCAGGGGCTTGTTATGGACATGCCGGTTGGAGATATAATAAATAAGGCACTTGAAAAGGGACTTATATTGATCAATGCCGGTGCAAATATCATTAGAATGGTACCGCCTCTTGTAATCACTAAAAATGATGTTGATGAAATGATTGATATATTGGAATCTTGTTTGAAGGAAGTTTAAGCAAATAAGATTCTAAATGAATGGTGTTTATGAGACTTAGAACAAAATTATTATCTATATTACTGATTGCCTGTGCTATAGCAGGAACAGTTTATTATTCTTCTAAAAGTGAAGAAATCTTAAATGAGAGCCAGCTTTTTAAAAGGCGAAAAACTACTGTAAGATTATGGTATACAGACTCTGCGCTGACAGATTATCTGACAGCGCAGGCTGTTAGCTATAATGAAAGTAATAATAAAGTAAGAGTTGAGCCTGTGCTTACATCGGGTCTTGAGTATCTTGAGGCAATTAATACTGCATCTGTAAATTCTGAAGAATATCCGGATTTATATATAATTACAAATGATTCTCTTGAAAAAGCATATCTTTCAGGTCTTGCAACTGAGATTGATTCAGTTGAAGCTGTAAATGATCCTGAAGTTTTTTCTAATGCTGCAATTAATGCTGTTACCTATGAGGGAAAGATAATTGGTTATCCATATTATTTTGAAACCAGTGCTTTATTATATAACAAGACATATCTTGAAGATAAAGCAAGAGCAGATATTGAAGCGGAAATAGATGCTTCAGTCGGAGAGGCTGCACAGCAGGAAATTGATGAATCAGAAGAAATTACAGATGAATCAATTGAAAACTCATCAGTAGAAATGGTAGAAGCAGATATATCTGACGAAGAGGTACAAAAAAGAGTTCAGGAGATGATTCCTTCAACAATAGCACAAATTCTTTCATTTGCTGAAAACTACAATGCTCCAGAGCAGGTAGAAGGTGTTTTCAAATGGGATGTTACTGATATATTGTATAACTACTGTTTTGTAGGTAATTATTTAAATGTAGGTGGTCTTGCAGGAGACGATACATCACAGATAGATATATATAATGCTGACACAATCAGTTGTATGAAAATGTATCAGGAACTGAATCAGTTCTTTGCCATTGATTCAGAAACTGCTACTTACGACAGTATTATGGATGAATTTATTAATGGGAAGATGGTATTTACACTTGCAACTACTGATTCAATTGCAAAGATTGAGCAGGCCAAAGAAGAAGGTACATGTGATTTTGAGTATGGCGTAAGTGTTGTTCCTGATATAACAGATAATTACAAAACCAGGACTATGTCTGTTACAGACTGTATTGTTGTTAATGGTTATTCGGAAAATCAGGCAGCGGCTAATGCTTTTGCCAGATTTCTTTGCAGTGATAATACAGAGGATATATATAAGCTTGCAGGAAAAGTTTCTGCTCATTATGGTGTTCAGTATGAAAATACTGCACTTACATCATTTATGAAGGTGTATGAGCAGTCAGTTCCGCTTCCAAAGATGATAGAAACAAGTAATTTTTGGGCATTTTTGGAGATTGCATTTACAGAGATATGGAACGGAAAAAATGTTAACAGTACACTTAAAGCTTTAAATGAAAAGGTTATGATGCAGATTACCGGTCAGGAATATGTTTCTGAAGAGATACCTGATCCTGAAAGTGGTTCTATAACCGATGGTATTAATAGTGCAGAATAATATGGATTTCTGATTGAAGGTGACGAAAACATATGCTTTTCTGTTGGTGTTACATTTATAAGAACTAATTACTTGATAACTTTAATAATTTCGTATAGAATAAAAAAGCATGGCGGGATCCTCTTTTTTAATGGAGGAATCATGTATATATCAAATAAAAATGTAATAAAAGCTGCAGCAATGCTAGGTGTGGTACTACTTTTAGGAGGCTGTAGCAAGAAATCAGAGCAGGTTGTTTTTACCGATATTTCATCTTCGGAAGAACTTACTAGTGATAACAGCGCTGTTTCGGAAGGAAGTACGACAGCAAATCTTACAGAGGAAAATTCAGATTCGTCAAATGTTGCAGAAACTGTAGAAGAGACCAGGCCACAGAATGTTATTGTTCATGTATGTGGTGCAGTCAAGTTAAGTGGTGTTTATGAATTGCCACAAGACAGCAGAGTCATAGATGCAGTTAATGCAGCAGGAGGTTTTTCTCAGGATGCAGATATGTCTTTTATAAATCAGGCATCAATAATAACTGACGGAATGAAGATTCAGATTCCTACAATCGAGGAAACATCTATAGATGAAAGTGCTCCTAAAGAGCTTAGTGAAAGTCTTTTTCTGACGACGGATGAAGCTTCTTCTCCAAATGAAGAAAAAAGCAAACTGGTAAATATAAATACTGCTGATGCAGATGAGCTCTGTTCTATACCCGGAATCGGGAATTCAAGGGCTGAAAGTATAATACAATACAGACAGGAGCATGGTAATTTTTCTAAAATAGAAGATATCATGCAGGTAAGTGGTATAAAGGATAAGTTTTTTGAAAAGATCAAAGAACATATAACTGTTTAATAAAGAAAGGTGCAAAGATGGCTAGAGCATTAGTTGTTGATGACGAAAAGACTATCGTAAAAGGAATTAAATATAGTCTGGAACAGGATGGATATGAAGTTGATTCTGCGTTTGATGGCGAAAAAGCGATTGAACTTGCAAGTGCTAATAAGTACGATATAATTCTCCTTGATGTAATGCTCCCGCAGCTTAGTGGATTTGATGTATGTCAGCAAATCAGAGAGTTTTCTTCTGTGCCTATTATAATGTTAACTGCTAAAGGCGATGATATGGATAAGATTCTGGGGCTTGAATATGGAGCGGATGATTATATTACAAAGCCTTTTAATATTCTTGAGGTTAAGGCAAGAATTAAAGCTATTATTCGTCGTACCAAAAAGAAAGATACAGCAAGACAGGTTCTTAAATTTGAAGGAATTGTTTTGGATCAGGAAGCAAGAAGAGTTTTGGTAAATGACAGGGAAATCAATCTTACAAGTAGAGAATTTGAAGTGCTTGAGCTTCTTATGATGAATCCTGGTAAGGTTTATAATAGAGAGGAACTTTTGAAAGCCATATGGGGAGAAGCATATCCAGGCGATGAGCGTACAGTTGATGTTCATGTAAGAAGACTTAGAGAGAAACTGGAAGCAAATCCAAGTGAGCCTAAGTATGTTCGCACCAGATGGGGTTCAGGATATTTCTTCCAGGGATAATGCTGGTAAGTGGGGATGAGTTTAAGTATAAAAGATTATTTTATTAATATATTCAAAAGTCTTAGAGTGCGTATTTTTATCATAGTGTTCATTACAGGTATTGTATCATGTCTTGTGGTGCATTCAGTTATAATGGACAGCTATGAAAATCGTGCTGTCAGTGTCAGAACATCTGAGGTGCAGACTCAGATGAATATTCTGGCAAATCACCTTATTACATATAATTATTTAGCGGATACTTCGTCTGAAGTTATAAATGCTGAACTTGATATGCTTGCTAATCTTTATGATGGTAGAGTTATGATTATAAATGATGATCTTAGCATTATTAAAGATACATATGAAATCAGTACAGGGAAAACAATCATATCTGAGGAAGTGGTAGCGTGTCTTAAACAGGGAACATCAGGGGCTATTTCAAAATATGACAGTCAGAATGGTTATATTGAGATGACTACTCCAATTATCCAGTCATCTACTGAGGAAGAGGCTGAAAAAGAAATTGTAAAAGGAGTTATGCTTGTAAGTGTAGCTACAGATACAATAAATACAACGCTTTCCATTCTGAATAGAAGAGCTGTAACGATAGAGCTTATAGTTGTAATTCTTATATTTATTTTTGCGATTGTTGCATCATATTATATGGTAAAGCCTTTTGACAGGATTACCGCAGCAATTAATGATGTTAAGGCCGGATATACAGATAAACCTGTAACAGGACCTAATTATCTTGAGACAGAGCATGTTATAAATGCATTTAATCAGCTTTTAAAGCAGATGAAGGTGCTTGATGATTCCAGACAGGAGTTTGTATCAAATGTGTCTCATGAACTGAAGACACCTATAACATCGATGAAGGTATTGGCAGATTCTCTTCTTGCACAGGAGGATGTTCCAAGCGAAGTATATAGAGATTTTATGTCTGATATTGTTGATGAAATAGACAGAGAAGATAAGATAATTAATGACCTTCTTGCTCTTGTAAAGATGGATAAGAAGGCAACAGATTTAAATATTTCAGTTGTAGATGTTGAACAGATGACAGAGATAATTCTTAAAAGGCTTCGTCCTATTGCGAGAAAGCGTAATATTGAGATTATACTTGAGAGTAAAAGAAAAATTACTGCTGAAATAGACGAAGTTAAAATGTCTCTTGCAATAATGAATCTCGTTGAAAATGCGATTAAATATAATAAGGAAAACGGATGGATTAAGGTTGTGCTTGATGCGGATCATCAATTTTTTACAATAGATATTATGGATTCCGGAATTGGAATTCCTGAGGATTCTATTGCGCATATTTATGAACGTTTTTATCGTGTAGATAAATCAAGATCAAGAGAAATTGGTGGAACAGGTTTGGGATTATCTATAACAAGAAGCGCAATTTTGATGCATCGTGGATCTATTAAGGTGGATAGTGTTCTTGGAGAAGGAACTACATTTACAGTGAAGGTTCCTTTAATATATGTCACTAATAATTAAGGAATATAATATGCATACAAAAAGAAGTATATTAAAAAACTTAATAATGAGTATTACCCTGATAATGTCTGCGTGTATATTCACAGGATGTGCATCTAAAAGTTCTGAAGCGGATGAGGAGAAAGCTGTTAAGGTATATTATGTAAATAATAGCGAAACAGCTATTGTTTCTCAGGATTATGTACTTCAATCAGAACTTTCTGATGTGGAAGGCTGTGTCGATGAGCTCCTTTTGCAGATGGAGACGTTGCCTGCAAAGCTTGAGTATGAAGCTCCTATTACTGGAAATGTGGATATTATAGAATATTCAATTGCTAATGGTATTTTGACACTTAACTTTGAAGCTACCTATTATGATCTGGAAAAGTATGTAGAAATTCTTGATAGAGCTGCCATGGTAAGGACTCTTTCACAGGTTGAAGGAATCGATTATGTTTCTTTCAATATTGAAGGCTCTCCTCTTGTTGATTCAGAGGGAATGATAATTGGTAATATGAGTTCTGATATGTTTGTTTATAATGCAGGTAATGAAATAAACTCATACGAAAAGGTTGAGCTTACTTTGTATTTTGCAAATCAAGCCGGAGATAAGCTGGTTCCTGTATATAGAAGTGTTGTTTATAATAGTAATATTTCAATGGAAAGACTTGTTGTTGAACAGCTTATTAGTGGACCAAATGCAAATATTTCATATCCTACCATAAATTCTTCGACAAAGATTAATAGTATATCTGTAAAAGATGGAATATGCTATGTTGATTTTGATTCTAATTTCCTGAATCAAAATAACAGTGTATCAGCTGAAGTTGCTATTTATTCAATAGTTGATACACTTGCAGAGATTTCTAATGTAAATAAGGTGCAATTTTCTGTAGATGGAAGTTCTAATGTGACATATATGGAATCCATAAGCCTTGCGAATCCTTTTGAAAGAAATCTTGATATTATTGATAACTAATTATTTATATTGGAGAAAAAATGAAACGACCGCTATGCCTTATAAGTATGGCTTTATTTGCGGCTGTCTGTATTCTTACACTTTTTATCCCGTATAAGACTTTCTATGATGAGGTAGACGAGCAGGAGACTATGCTTGTCGGACGCGTATATCGTAAGGAGGTAAAAAAGGGATATACAGGTGATCTTGTTAATGTAATCTATGTAAATTCTTTGGATAATCCCAAAATTAATGTTCAATGTTATATGGAAGAAACTTCATATGTCGAACCATCTATAGATTCTTATGTTAAGCTAACCGGAAAGGCTAAAAACTTTAAAATAGCCACAAATCCCGGTGAATTTGACAGTCGTAAATATTACCGGATTTTAAAAATTTCATATCGTATGACAGGATGCCATATTAGTGCTGTTTCTTCTAATGGAAATATATATAAAGAATCCTTATACAGACTTTCCAGATATTTTGCCGGAGTTCTTGATAAATGTCTTACAGCACATGATGCAGGCATTATGAAAGCAATTCTTCTGGGGGACAGGTCAACGATAGATGAAGAAGTAACCGAGCTTTATAAAAAAAGTAATATAATATCTATTATTGCTGTATCTGGGCTTCACATCAGTATTCTTGGAATGGGATTATATAAGCTTCTTAGGAGGCTAAAACTTGGTGTTGTGCCTTCGGTTATAATTTCAATATTTTTTATGTATTCATATGGAATCATGTGTGGAATGGGTACCTCTGCTTTTAGGGCAATTATAATGTTTACCATAAGATTATTGTCATATGTCATAGGAAGAACTTATGATATGCTCACAGGAATGGCGGTTGCCGGAATTCTTATACTTATTGAACAGCCTTTATATGTGATGCATAGTGGCTTTCTTATGTCTTTTGGAGCAGTTGTCGCATTGGGATTCATTGCACCAGAGCTTCGACCAGTAGTAAGCTTTGGAGTAAAAGAAAAAGAATATGTAGATAATAATGATAATTTTCAGAAGCTAAAAAATAGTATTTTTAATCTTATTCATAATTCTAAAAATGCATTGCAGACAAGCTTTGCTATAGCAGTAGTTGCAATGCCTGTATATATGTCTTACTATTATACATTTTCTTTGTATTCGCCTTTGATTAATTTACTAATTCTTCCACTTATGCCATTTCTCATAATACTTGGAATTATAGTTATAATATCCGGAATATTTATTACACAGCTTGGATCTGCAGCAGGCACTCTGATACATATAATTCTTTCCTTCTATGAGTTATGCTGCAATATGTCTCAGATGATTCCGGGAAATACATTATATATTGGCCATGCAGGCAGAATACAGATTATTATATATATTATTATGGTTATTATATTTGTATCATTTAGTAGCATGATGAGGGATGTATTTATAGAAAAATGCATTTCAAAGAGGTCACCTTTTTTTAAATTAAAGAAAAATGCTTATCTTCTAATAATAAGATATAAAAAGAAGTTTGAATTATTAAGATATGTGTGGCTGATCATAGCATTTTTTATATTATTTCTTAGAATTAAGCCTGATATAAGAGTTACCTATCTTGATGTAGGACAGGGAGATGGAATAATAATTGAAGCTGAGGGGACCAATATAATGATTGATGGCGGAAGTACATCCAAGAAGGAAGTTTATAAATATCAGATAAAACCTTATTTACTGTATCAGGGGATAAAAACACTTGATATGATTATACTTACTCATGAGGATGAAGATCACTTAAGCGGAATAGTTGGACTCTTAAATGAACTTCCCAAAGGTGAAATAAAGGTCGGCAGATTAGTTCTTCCAGATATAGCAAGTGAAAGTAAAGGTGATAATTATCTTAAGCTTGAAAAGCTTGCAAGGGATAAAGGAATTAGTATTGAATACATTAGCAGATCTAAAGGGGTATCAATAGGAGATATATCATTTACCTGCCTTGCTCCTCAGAAGGAAATGAGAACAGAAGAGCCAAACGCCTATTCAACAGTAATGCTAATGAGAAAAGGAAAATTCAGTACTCTGTTTACAGGGGATGTAGATGGTACAGGACAGGAGAGATTGACAAATTATCTGGAAGATAATAAAGAACTTGTTCAGAATCTTACAGTATTAAAGGTTGCCCATCATGGAAGTAAATATACGACAGACAAACGATTCCTGGATATTTGCAGACCGCAGGCCTGTGTTATAAGCTGTGGAATTAATAATAAATATGGACATCCACATGAAGAACTTATGGAAAGGATAAAAAATATTGGTTCAAAAATATATGTAACGAAAGATGATGGAGCAATTACTGTTACATATAATTTTCACAGGGTATCAATAGAACGTTTTTTGGCATTACGATTCCAAAAGCATGAGTATTAAAATGTCAATAAAAAATTAAGTTGTAAACAATTTAAAAATACTATAATATAAAGAAAATTGATATTTATTTATCTGTTTAGGAAGTCATAAGACAATTTTTGTATGAATAAACCAGGTTATTGGAGATTATTTATGGATAAACTTGAAGCTTTAAGAAAATATATAAGAGAACTTGGAAAAGTCGCGGTGGCCTTTTCTTCAG
Source organism: Butyrivibrio sp. (assembly GCA_024688095.1). Lineage (GTDB taxonomy): Bacteria > Bacillota > Clostridia > Lachnospirales > Lachnospiraceae > Butyrivibrio. The sequence goes on along the minus strand of JAILEJ010000393.1, from coordinate 9,328 downwards.
GAGTAGATTCAACACTTCTTTTAAAAGTTGCAAAAGAGGAACTTGGAGATAAATGCATTGCCATAACAGGAAGGTCTGAATCATTTCCGGAAAGAGAAAGAGATGAAGCAAGAATCTTTTGTGAACAAAATGGTATAAGGCAGATATTTTTTGAGCCACATGAAATAGAAATGGAAGAGTATGCAAGCAATCCTAAGGACAGATGCTATCATTGTAAAAAATTACTATTTAACAAGATAATAGATATTGCAAGGGAGAATGGTATAGAACATGTTCTTGAAGGCTCAAATGTCGATGATCTTGGAGATTACAGGCCCGGACTTAAAGCAATTGCTGAACTAAAGGTAAAGAGTCCATTAAGGGAATGCAATCTGACAAAGGCTGAGATAAGAGAGTATTCGAAGGAACTGGGATTACCAACATGGAATAAGCCTTCATTTGCCTGTCTTGCCTCCAGGTTTGTCTATGGAGAGCGTATCACACCTGAAAAGCTTATAAAGGTGGATAAAGCTGAACAGTATTTATCAGATCTTGGATTTGAGCAATACAGGGTAAGAATTCATGGTGAAAATCTTGCAAGGATAGAAGTTGCTATAAAAGACATTGAAAAACTTATGGATAAAAATACCCGTGCTTTTATAATTGATAAATTTAATGAGTTAGGATTCAATTATGTAACTATGGATCTTAAAGGATATAGAACCGGAAGCATGAATGAAACAATATGAATAGAACAGTATTATATATAAAAAAGGGCTTTGTATCATACTGATACAAAGCCTTTTGCTGTAAGTATATTTTCAACCTGATAGGTATCATCTGTGTGAAGGACCATAATTGGGTTCCCTGAGTCTCTATTGAATGAGAGATAGAGGTAGTTTACATTAATATTACTGCTAAAGAGTGCCTCAAGCAGGTTGTTAAGTGTACCAACTTCATCAGTAAGTTCAATACCAAGTACTTTGGTAGTTTTACAAATGTATCCATTAGCTGAAAGCTTTTCAACTGCAAGCTCAGGATCTGATACTACCATCCTGATTATTCCATATTCTGCACTATCATTAGTTACAGAACCAAGAATGTTAATATTGTATTCTTTAAGAATTGTTGTGATTGCTTTGAATTGTCCTTTTGTGTTTTCTGCAAAAATAGATAACTGCTTCATCATGACTTTATTTCCTCCCTGTATTAGCATCAGGTATTTAATGCAATATCTGTATTGTAGCAGAATGTTGCCAGCTTTGCCACAAACATTTATAATTAAATTTAGTGTATTTACGTGAGGTTGAAAAAAGTGGCACCAAAACAGACAAGCGATTATCCTGCAAAACAAAAGCAGATAAATAATGATATTAAAGAAGGAGCTTTTAAACCATGTTATTTGATATATGGTGATGAGGTTTACCTTAGAAATCAGAATAAAGATAAGCTTCGTGATGCAATACTTCCTTCAGGAGATACAATGAATTATAGTCATTTTGAGGGAAAAGACATCAATCCGGCAGAGATTATTGATATGGCAGAAACTCTGCCTTTTTTTGCTGACAGAAGACTTATTATGATTGAAAATAGTGGTCTTTTCAAGTCGGGTTGTCCGGAGCTTGCAGATTATCTCAAAAAACCTTCTGAAACAACATGTTTTGTTTTTGTTGAAGCTGATGTTGATAGGCGAAAAGATATATTCAAGGCGGTTCAAAAGACAGGACTTGATATAAGCTGTGATACACAGACTGAGGACGTTTTAAAAAGGTGGGTGGTAAGTCTTTTTGCAAAAGAAGGAAAGACAATATCACCAAGGGCACAGGCTGTTTTTATCGACAGAGTTGGAACAGATATGGCTAATATCAGTAATGAAGTGGAAAAGCTTATCTGCTATTGTATTGATAAAGATCAGATAACCGAAACGGATATAGATGAGGTGTGTGCTAACTGGCTTACAAACAGAATATTTGAAATGACAGATTCTATAGTTGAGAAAAAGCAAAAGCATGCTATTGAACTTTATTATGATCTTCTGGCTTTGAAAGAGCCTCCTGTAAAAATACTGGCACTTATAACGTCTCAGTTTAATATGATTTTACAGGTTAAAGACATGGTAGATAATGGGGAAAACATAAACACTATTATGTCTGCAATAAAGAAACCGAAATTTGTTGCTAATAAATATGTAGGCTGGTGCAGAAGATATAAAAGGGAAGAAATCAAAGAGACATTAAATCTTTGTATTCAAAATGATCAGGCAATCAAAACAGGAAAACTTGATGCATTTATAAGTGTTGAAATGGTTATAGTAAAAGCTTCAGCATAAAGATTTTTCAGGAGGGTAGAATGTATGGAACCAAAACCACAAGAATTATATAAACATTTTAAGGGAAATTTATATCAGGTAATTACGGTGGCAATTCATAGTGAAACTGAAGAAAAGATGGTTGTTTATCAGGCACTTTATGGAGATTATAAAATGTATTGCAGACCATTGGATTCCTTTATGTCCATGGTGGATAGTAAAAAATATCCTGAGCATGCAGGTGAAAAGAGATTTACTCTTGTAGAAAAAAAAGACAATTCTTCAAAAAAAGATTATAATGATATAGTTGCATTTGAAAAATCATCGGATGATTCTTTCACACAAACGGTTAAAAGCGGATATATGGAAAAGACAATAGAGGATGAGGCTGAAGAACTTCATCTTGATCCGTTGGTAATTCAGTTTATGGATGCTTTTGAGTGTGCTGAAAGAATATCTATACTTGAAAAGCTTAGACCGATAATAACAAATGAGATGATTGATCTTATGGCAATGGCCGTTGATACAGAAGTCAGGGAAGGAGATGTTCTTGACAGATACAATGAGCTAAAAGATTTTCTTATAACAAAAGAAAAATATGAAACTAACAGATTAAGGAGTTGAAATGAAAATACTATCTATTGCAATACCTTGCTACAATTCACAGGATTACATGAGCAAATGTATTGATTCATTACTAGTTGGTGGGGAAGATGTTGAAATTCTTATAATTGATGATGGTTCTACTGACAGAACTGCAGAGATTGCAGATCAGTATGCAAGTCAATATCCAGATATTGTAAGAGCAATTCATAAGAAAAATGGTGGACACGGTTCAGCTGTAAATACCGGTATTCAAAATGCCACCGGACTTTACTTTAAGGTTGTTGACAGTGATGACTGGGTAAAAGAAATTGCTTACAGAAAGATTCTTTCAACACTTGAGGAACTTACAGGTGGTTCAGAAAGACTGGATCTTCTTATCAGCAACTTTGTATATAACAAAGAAGGCGAAGACAGACATAAGGTAATGAGATATAACAGGATGTTCCCTATTGAGCAGATGTTTACCTGGAAAGATGTAAAGAGAACTCCTAAGGGACATTATCTTCTCATGCATTCAGCTATTTATAGAACACAGCTGCTTAGAGAATGTGGACTCAGACTTCCTGAGCATACATTCTATGTGGATAATATATATGTATTTAATCCGCTTCCATTTGTAAAGAACATGTATTATCTTGATGTTAACTTTTATTATTATTATATAGGAAGATCAGATCAGTCAGTTAATCAGGAAATCATGATTTCAAGGATTGATCAGCAGATAAAGGTAAATAAGCTGATGATTGATTATTATGTCGAGAACATTGGTATGATCAGAAGCCAGAGAGAACGTTATAAGTACATGTTTAACTATCTCGAAATTATTACTGCTATTTCTTCAATTTTGTTGATTGCATCAGGTACAGAAGAAAATCTGGAAAAGAGAGTAGAGCTTCTTGAATATATTAAGAAGAGAAGTCTTACATTATATATTAAGATCAGATACAGTATTGAAGGAACATATATATATCTTCCTGGAAAGGGTGGAAGAAAGATCACACTTGCAGGTTATAAGATACTTAGAAAGATTTATAATTTCAACTGATAATTACTTTGAAACTTAAGATTAATTCAAAAAAGGTACTTCCGTTTGGAAGTACCTTTTAAATGTTTTATTATCAGTTGACAGCACCAGCATGCTTGTCTTCACTTTTCTTTATTGCATTTACAATTATATCTGTTTTGTAGAAAACAATATAAAAAATAAATGAAAATAAAAATGCTGTAACTACATCAAATACGGAATGCTGTTTTACAAACATTGTTGATAAAATAATTGAGATTGCAAAAACAGTAGAAACTATTTTTGATTTCTTGGAAAATCTGTCGCTCTTTGAAATTGCAATTGCAGTTCCTATTGAATTGTAGCAGTGGATACTTGGCCATAAATTAGTTGGTGTATCCGAACTGTATATCATTTGAACAAGATGAGTGAAAATATTATCTCGTGGCATTACTATAGGTCTTAAATACTGTATATTTGGTAAAAAAGTAGAAATTAAAAGGAACAATGTCATACCTGTTACCAAAAAGGCAGTTAATTTAAAATAAGCCTCTTTATCTTTTTTTATTAAAAAATACAGAACACTAAATGATACATATACAAACCAGAATAAGTAAGGAATAATAAAAATTTCAAGGAAAGGAATTTTATCATCAAGGTTTGTATGAATCACAGTGTAGTGCAACTGTTTTGTCGATTCTATATAAGCAAACCATTTTAAATATATAATTGAATATATAAAAAGTGGTATTGCGCATTTTATAGTTTCTGAATGCATTACTTTATCAAAAAGATAAAGATTTTTTGATCTCAGCTTTTCTATCATTCAACATCACCTAAATTCGTAAAAAGCGTTTATTTAAATCTACAATGAAAAATATAACTCTATTGATAGGAAATATCAAACGTCAAAGCGCATAAAAATAATTAAATATTTATAAAAAAATTGTCCTTTTGCCGAAAAGTTAAAATTTGCATAACTTATAGGATGAAGATATAAAAGTCATAAAAAAATCAGATCATTATTTGTAGTTTTTGCTGCATACATTCAAGAGAGATGCTGTCTGACTTAACCTGAACTTCTCCATCTGTATGAACCCACATGGGAATGGGAGTAGTAATGGTTATTTTCTTTGCTTTGATAAGGTCAATCCCTTTTATTCCATAATGCTTTCCCTTTACTGCAAGAGGAAGGGCAACACAGATTCTTAAAGGTGAAAGTTCTCCGACGATCATTATATCGAAAAGTCCATCTGTAAGGTCAGCATCGGGTGCAAACATAAATCCTCCACCTTCAAAATGATGAACCATAGTTGCTATAAATAGAAAGTGCTTAAGTTTAATGGGTTCCTTATCATCAACAGTAATTTCACAGGGAATTTTATCAGCAGTAAATATTTGCCTTAATGCAATTGATACATAAGTTAACTTTCCAAGTCCTATTTTATTTAGAATATTCTTGGTTTTTGAAGCGAGAGCTTCTTCACATACGGCAGCATCAAAACCTATACCGGAGCTTACAGCAAAGGTTCTTGTATTAGATATTTCAGTATCATGTAATCTTGATAATGCTTTGGTCATGTTGCCATAGGTAAGTTTTCCGACATCAAGCTTTCTAAGAACTTTACCATCAAGAATATGATCAAATAATTCTTCTGGAGTTGGTAGGTCCATATCTCTGGCAAAATCATTACTTGATCCAACAGGTACATATCCAAGAAGTACTTTGCTAAAATCCTGAATACCAGAAACAACTTCATTGAGAGTTCCATCGCCGCCCATGACAACAAGCTTTATTGGAAGCTCGTCTTTGTCAGAAAAGTTCGATGTAAGCTTTTTGGTAACTCTGAGAGCATGACCAGGACCAGCCGTAAAGACAACTTTATATAGAATATTTTTTTCTTTAAATCTGTTTTCGAGACCTGACCAAAGGCTTTCTCCATGTCCTGATCTCGCTGAGGGATTTACAATACAATAATACATAGTACTACCTCTAATACATTATTTATTGATAAACAACATTATATAGAAGTTATTTCTATTAAAAACAAGTATATCACATATAGCTTTTTTTGACATAATATGGTATGATAGCGCAAATGGTCACTTTAACACATTACATTGTTGCATTGTATCGTTAAAGTGTTAAGAACAGTATCAGGAAAGGAAAATTATAAAATGTACTCATTGGATGAAGTAAAAAAGGTTGACCCTGAAATTGCAGAAGCAATTGAAGGTGAAATGCAGCGTCAGAACGACCATATTGAGCTGATTGCATCAGAAAACTGGACAAGTAAGGCTGTAATGGCAGCTATGGGAAGTCCACTTACTAATAAATATGCAGAAGGTTTGCCAGGAAAGAGATATTATGGTGGATGTCAGGTAGTAGATGTAGTAGAAAATCTTGCCAGAGATCGTGCTAAAAAATTATTTGGCTGTGATTATGCAAATGTTCAGCCACATTCAGGTGCTCAGGCAAATCTTGCAGTACAGTTTGCTTTACTGCAGCCCGGTGATACAATTCTTGGAATGAATCTTAGTCAGGGTGGACATCTTTCACACGGAAGCCCAGCTAATATTTCAGGTACATATTTTAATGTTGTTCCTTACGGCGTAGATGAAAATGGATTTATTGATTATGATGAGCTTATCAGACTTGCTAAAGAGCATAAGCCAAAGCTTATAATTGCAGGTGCTTCGGCTTATTGCAGAACAATTGACTTCGCAAAATTCAGAGAAGCAGCAGATGCCTGTGGTGCTGTACTTATGGCAGATATCGCACATATTGCAGGTCTTGTTGCTGGTGGCGTACATCCAAGTCCATTCCCATATGCAGATGTTGTAACAACAACAACACATAAAACACTTCGTGGACCTAGAGGTGGACTTATTCTTTGGAATCAGAATGCTCAGGATAAATTCAAATTTAATAAGGCTGTATTCCCAGGAATTCAGGGGGGTCCTCTTGAGCATGTTATTGCGGCTAAGGCTGTATGCTTTAAAGAAGCTCTTGAGCCAGAATTCAAAGAATATGCTAAGAACATTGTTTCTAATGCTCAGGCATTATGTAAAGGCCTTATGGACAGAGATATTCAGATTGTTTCAGGCGGAACAGATAATCATTTGATGCTTATTGACCTTACTAATTATGATCTTACAGGTAAGGATGTTGAGGCATGGCTCGATGATGCACATATCACAGCTAATAAGAATACAATTCCAAACGAAAAGCAGTCACCATTTGTAACAAGTGGTATTCGTCTTGGTACACCTGCTGTTACAACACGTGGTATGAATGAAGAGGATATGGATCAGATAGCTGAGGCTATTTCCATTGTAATCAAGGGTAAGGGGCAGAGAAATGATGAGGCAAGAGCTATCATTAAGAAACTTACAGATAAGTATCCTTTGATTTAAAAATCATAAAAAGAACTAAAAATTTATATAATTAACAAAATATGATAATTTGAAAAGGGGCTATATATTTCTGGAAATCCTGAAATATATAGCTTTTTCTTTAGTAAGGATATTTGTTGATTTTGTAGAAAATAAGCAATTGATTATATTTTAGATACAATTTATATAATAGTATAATAATTAAACAATTAACGGAATAATATTCTAAATAAAAACAAATAAATTTCAAAAATGTATTGACAATTTAGAACTGTTTATATATAATACAATTATCAAATAAATATAGATTATCACTTCGATCTGAACTTTAGATTGAAAGAAAGGTAGGTACACTCCAAAGGGAAGTTAATTAAAATATTCAGGGAAAGGAAGGTACGGTCCGCCAGAATTTGATAATATATAGTTTATTGATTAGTAGTTCAAATAATTACAATGCAGTCTAGTCCTAAATGGTGGTGCAGACAATATTTACATCTTGTCCCCACAGCATATGAATGCAAAGGTAATATGGAATGGATGTGTTGAGATTAGGAGGAAGGTCCATTGGACACAGAAGAACAATTTTATAGTGTAAAGTAGAAGCGGAAGTAGTAATATTTGAGATACTTCCGCTTTTACTTTGCGCTCTAAGTATGATAAAATATCTTTGATTTTTAGGAAATAATTGTTGGTGGAGCAGGATTTTTTATGGAAAAGAAAAAAAATAACGGAGATTACGAGTATAGGAGACAGTATCGTAAGCAGCGCAGAGTAAGAAGCCAGATAACAGCTGTAATAATCATGTTGGTCATGCTTGTAATAGTTGTAGTAGCAGGTTATCTTGGAGTTACTAATGTAGTCAGGTTATTTAAAGAGAAACAGGAAGCAGACAGGATTGCAATTGAAGAAGCTGCAGAGGAAGCAAATGCGGAAATGGCTTCGGTTGAAACTCCTTCAGAAGAAGTATCAGAGGAGGCTTCATTGCAGACAGAAGATGAGATGCTTCTTGATATTGTTAATACATGCATTTCAGAAATGAGCATAGAAGATAAAATTGCAGGTCTTTTTATAGTGACACCGGAGCAACTTACAGGAACTGAAAATGTTGTTAAGGCCGGTTCTGCAACACAGGAATCACTTGCAGCTAAAGCTGTTGGTGGAATCATATATAATGCAAGTAATATTAAATCTGCTGAACAGGTTACAGAAATGCTTTCATCAATATCTACAATGAGTAAATATCCGATATTTACAGTTGTATCTGAAGATGGAAGTGCAAATGGAAATATATCTTCGGCACTTTCACTTGATACATCATCATCTCCAAGAACTCTTGGACAAAACGGTGATGCAGATGAAATATCAAACAAGGGTGTTGAAATCGCATCTATGCTTGGGATGTATGGCTTTAACTTTAATCTTGCACCTGTATGTAATTTTATTGATAGTGATTCAGCATTTGGAACAGATGTGAATTCTTCGGCTGGTAATGTTGCATCGTTTGTATCCGGGATGGAAGAAACAGGTGTTACTGCATGTCTTAAGTATTTTCCGGTTTATGGAAATACAAGTGAAGGAGCAGCTACATCAGAAATTACGCTTGATGATTTTAATAATGGTGAAAAGCTGGTATTTAAAACAGGTATAGATGCAGGAGCAGGAGCTGTTATGCTAAGTAATATTTCTGCATCAGGAATCACTGGTGATGGAACACCTTGTTCATTATCATCTGTTGTTATTACTGATATTCTTAGAAATGACATGGGATTTAATGGTGTAATAGTTACAGGTAATATGACTGATAAGGCTATTACAGATTCTTATGGGGCAGATCAGGCAGCAATTATGGCTATTACAGCAGGAGCGGATATGATACTTGATCCACAGGATTATGACAGTGCTTATAATGCCCTGTTAACAGCTGTTAATGATGGTACATTAAGTGAAAGCAGGATTGATGAATCTCTTCAGAGAATTTTGAAAATAAAATACAAATCAAGAGTTGATGAAATCGCAAACGAAAGTAACGCTGAGCT
>JAILEJ010000386.1 GCA_024688095.1 Butyrivibrio sp. | reverse complement strand
AGATGGAGAGAAGCTACTTCCAGACAATGAGATAATGGTCTGCGTTCAGGACAGTACAGATACTTCCTGGCATAGCCGTGGAAAGCAAAAGCTCAAGAGAGGCGGTATGTACTATACTGCTCAAAGCGGAATCTGGCAGACAGTCTGGCTTGAGTGGGTTCCTGACACCTATATCACAAATCTAAAGATAACTCCTCAGAAGGATTTGAAAACAGTCAAAATCTCTGTAAAAACAAATGGAAAATGCAATGTTGTGCTTGATGTTATTGATGCTATCTGTAATACTACAGAGCCTGAACTATTTGATAAAACCTTCAGAGAGGCTTTTGTTGCAGAGCCTGGAAAAAGTGCTCCGGCTTCACCAGCTCCTTACAAAATAGTCTCAAAAGCAGAACATCATTCAGAAGATATGAAGTCTTTCACAACTACTTTTACCTGTGAAATTACAAATCCAAAGCTCTGGTCTCCAGAAAAACCATTTCTTTACGGGCTTATCGTAAGAGCTGGACTGGATATCATAACTTCTTACTTCGGAATGCGTTGTTTTACAATTGACAGAGATAAATATGGCTATAATACATTCTGCCTTAATCATAAACCATACTTTTTAAATGGTGTTCTTGATCAGGGCTACTGGCCAGATGGTCTATATACGGCGCCTTCTGATGAAGCATTTATATTCGATATTAAAACTATGAAGAAACATGGTTTTAACATGCTTAGAAAGCACATAAAGATTGAGGCTGCAAGATATTATTATCATTGTGACAGAATTGGAATGATTGTATGGCAGGATATGGTAAGCGGAGGCTATGACTATTCAAAGCCTTTGGTTTCATACCTTCCTACACTTTTCCCTAAAGTGTTTAGTTCAATGCCTGATGGCCCTGAAAGCTACAGAATGTTCAGACGAGAGTCCGCAGAAGGTAGAAAAGAATGGACTGAAGAGATGATAGCCACAATAAAGCTTCTAATTAACTGTCCATGCATCTCAACATGGGTTCTCTTTAATGAGGGCTGGGGTCAATTTAATGCAGCAGCGGCAACTATCATTGCCGGAAAGGTTGATCCTTCAAGACTTATAGATCAGGCAAGCGGATGGTTTGATGAACATAGCGGAGACTTCCTTAGTGTACACAACTATTTCAGACCTCTTTCTCCTGCCAGAGACAAGTTCGGACGAGCTTATGTAATTTCAGAATATGGCGGGCTTGCCACACACATTGATGGTCACAGTAGCGTTGACAGAATCTATGGTTATAAGAAATATGAAACAAAAAAAGAATTCAAGGCTGCCTATAATAATCTTATAAATAACACGCTGATGCCACTTGCGAAAAAGGGGCTTAGCGGAGCCGTTTATACGCAGCTTAGCGATGTCGAGGAAGAAGTCAATGGAATCCTGACTTACGATAGAAAAATCGACAAACTGGAGTAATTAATAACTCCATATAACTAACATAATTCCAATGCAATATATCTAATTCCAATAAATTAAAACATATTAACGATAAAATAACTCTAACTTCAATAAATTAAAAACATATTACCAATAAAAAACACTACCAGTCTGATATGTACCCTCTTTACTGGACAAACAATTAGGAGGGTACATATCAGTCACCCGGTAGTGTTTTTTATTTTCTTATATTAAACTTTCTTATCATTCTGGTTAGTATCAAATATTTAACTCTGCAGATTCATATTCTCATGAATTATACTTTCTTCAAAAATCTTTCGAAGCTTATTTCTTACCATTATATATGCAGGTATCAGGAATGCATCTGCAAGTATCCATGCTACAGGGCTTGCCATTGCAATTCCGGTAAAGCCAAACAGAGGTGTAAGAACAAGTGCTGCAAGGATTCTTCCTACCATCTCACATACTCCAGCGAGAATTGCAAACATACTGTATCCCATTCCCTGAATAAGAAATCTTACTATATTTACAAAAGCAAGTGGTATGTAAAAAGCTGACTGCCACTTGAGATAATAGGCTGCAAGATTTATAACTGTTTCCTCTGAGGAATCTATAAAAAGTCTTACAAAGTTTGCACCAAAGAGCCACAATATTACAAGTGCAAGAAGTGCGTATATTATTCCAAGCTTTGAGCATGCTATTAATCCCTGCTGTAAGTGATCGAGCTTTTTGGCTCCAACATTCTGACCTGCATAAGTAGACATTGTTGAACCCATTGCATCAAACGGGCAGCATAGGAACATTCCTACTTTATTGGCTGCTGTTACAGCTGCGACGGCCTCCGAACCCTGTCCATTAATTGCAATCTGAATAACAATGCTTCCAATTGCAGTAATTGAATACTGAAGTCCCATAGGAATTCCCATGTTGAAAAGTATCATGAAATGTCCGCCATCAAGCTCCCAGTCCCTCTTGCTAAGCTTTAATATATCAAGCTTTGTGACCATAAATACGAGACAGCATATACCTGAAACAAGCTGTGATATAACAGTTGCAAGCGCTGCTCCCATAATTCCCATATGAAGATTCAATATGAAAAAGAGGTCCAGTCCGATATTTACAAATGAAGCTATAACAAGGAATATAACAGGATGCTTACTATCTCCCAGCGCTCTTATTATTGCTGATAAGAGGTTATACAAATATGTAACAGGTATTCCCAAAAAGATTACGAAAATATACTGATATGCATATTCGAAGATATCATCCGGTGTATTCATTGCATGCAAAATCTGTCTGCAGAACACGCTTACAAAAAAAGTCATTACTACAGCAAAAACAGCGCACAGAATAATACTGTGTGAGATAAATTTTCTCATGCTGTTATAGTCTTTGGCACCAAATCTCTGCGAAATAGGGATTGCAAAGCCATTGCAGACACCCATGCAAAAACCGATTACCATAAAGTTAACAGCGCCTGTAGAACCAACGCCGGCAAGAGCCTGCGTTCCCAGAATCCTGCCGACAATCATTGTGTCTACGACGCTGTAAAATTGCTGAAATAAAAATCCCATCAAAAGAGGTACCGAAAATCCAAGAATAAGTTTCATTGGATTACCAACTGTCAGGTCCTTTGTATTTCCGTTTGCCATTTATTTTTCTCCATAAATTTCCATTTTAATCGTGCTGAAAGAGTGGAGTTGAAAGATATCTGTCTCCTGAATCAGGAAGAAGAACTACGATATTCTTACCTTCATTTTCAGGACGTTTAGCAAGCTCTACTGCTGCCCACAAAGCTGCACCTGATGATATTCCAACAAGTACACCCTCTGTTGTTGCTAATCTTCCACCCTCTTTAAATGCATCATCATTTTTTACTCTTATAATCTCATCATAAATTTCAGTATTTAGAATTGATGGAACAAATCCTGCTCCTATGCCCTGAATCATGTGTGGTCCAGGCTTATCTCCGGAAAGAACTGCTGAAGAATCAGGCTCTACTGCAACGACCTTTATATCAGGATTTTTGGATTTCAAATATTCTCCAGTACCTGTAAGTGTTCCTCCTGTTCCTACTGTAGCAACAAATATATCAACCTTTCCATCTGTATCTTCCCAGATTTCAGGACCTGTCGTCTCCTTATGTGCTGCAGGATTTGACGGATTATCAAACTGTCCAAGTACTATCGAATTTGGAGTATTCTTCTGAAGCTCTGTAGCCTTATCTATTGCGCCCTTCATTCCAAGAGCTCCTTCAGTAAGTACAATCTCTGCTCCATATGCCTTTAAAAGAGTCCTTCTCTCAACTGACATCGTATCAGGAAGTGTAAGTATTGCCTTGTAACCTTTTGCTGCTGCTACAAATGCAAGACCAATTCCTGTATTTCCAGATGTTGGTTCTATTATAGTACCACCCTTTGTAATCTTTCCAGTCTTTTCAGCATCCTCAATCATTTTAAGTGCTACCCTGTCCTTGGCACTTCCTGCAGGATTTAAATATTCAAGCTTTGCCAGTATGGTTGCATTCTCTGCTCCCATTTCCTTTGTATAATTAGATAATTGTAAAAGCGGAGTCTTTCCTATTAACTCTGTTGCACTCTTTTTTATATTAGCCATTTTATTGTCCTTCTTTCAATTCCTTTGTTAACAATCAGGAATATTATAAATCAAAGTCTAGCCCCTGAATATTTTACTGTCAACTTATTTTTCTTCCTTGTAAAACCACTATAAAATGGCGCAATCATCAATGTTTAAGATATACAAAAAAGTAATTATGCTGTAAAATGATAAATATATTCTTGAATCATATTTTCACAAAACACCCTATTAATAAGTGTTTTGGATTAAAGATAAAAAAATATGCATTATAAAATTTGCGGAAAGAAGGAATAACATGGAAAATAAAAAAGCTGTTGTTTCACTTGGTCATGAATCTCTAGGTGTCACTACCAATGCTCAGATGGAAGCTGTTAGAAATACTGCAAAAGCACTCGCAGATATTATTGAATCAGGATATCAGCTTACTATCACACATAGTAATGGACCTCAGGTTAGCATGATCCACAAGGCCATGACTGAGCTTCACAGAATTTATATAGATTACACAACCGCTCCAATGTGCGTATGTAGTGCTATGAGCCAGGGTTATGTTGGATACGATATTCAGAATTCACTTAGAAGTGAACTTACAAGCAGGGGCATTTACAAGACTGTAAGTACAATTCTTACACAGGTTACAGTAGATCCTTATGATGAAGCTTTTTATTCACCAACAAAGGCCATCGGCAGATATATGTCCAAAGAAGATGCTGATAATGAAGTAAAAAAAGGAAACTTCGTAAAGGAAGAGCCTGGAAAAGGATTCCTTAGAATCGTTGCAGCTCCAGAGCCAATCGATATTGTTGAAATAGATGCTATCAAAGCTCTTGCAGACGCAGGTCAGGAAGTTATCGCATGTGGCGGTGGCGGAATTCCAGTTATTGAACAGAGTCACAAATTAAAAGGTGCATCTGCAGTTATTGAAAAGGATGCCATTGCAGGAAAGCTTGCCTGCGACCTTAAGGCAGACAGACTTATAATCCTCACTTCAGTTCCTTATGTATATAAGAATTTTGAAAAGGAAAACCAGGAGCCAATCGAAAAGATGACTGTTGCTGAAGCTGAGAAATATATCGAAGCTGGAGAATTTGGTGAAGTTAATATGCTTCCAAAGATTAAGGCAGCTATCTCATTCCTTAAATCTAATCCTGAAGGAAGTGTACTTATTACTTCAATCACAACTGTAAATGACGCAATGCATGGAAAAGCCGGTACATTCATAACAGCATAAAAAATCTTATATAAACTAAATCAAAAGCCCTTCAAGAGATTT
>JAILEJ010000366.1 GCA_024688095.1 Butyrivibrio sp. | reverse complement strand
ATTGAAATGATAGAGACCATTAAGGTAAGTGGTGCAGAAAATGGATTTTTTGGCAAATGGGCTGGATATCAGGCAAGTGTCATAACCCAGAAGATGAAATATGAAAAGATAAGTTCAATAATAGGAATGCTTCCGCTTTGTATTTCAACTCTGACATCAGTGCTGGTTCTTATGATGGGTGTGTATTATGTAATGGATGGCAGATTTACAGTTGGTATGCTTTTGGCTTTTCAGGGATTTTTGAACGGCTTTATGAACCCGGCTGAAAAGCTCATAAGTGCAGGTCAGTCTATTACTGAAATGCGAACCGATATGGAACGCATTGAGGATGTCATGAATTATCCATCAGCGCTTACACAAGATAAAGAAATCAGTAAAGATATAGTATATACAAAGCTTTCAGGAAATCTTGAAATGAAGAATGTTAGTTTTGGATATACAAAGCTTGGGGATCCTCTTATAGAGAACTTTAATCTTAGTATTAAAGCAGGACAGAGGATTGCATTTGTCGGACCTTCCGGATGTGGAAAATCTACAATTTCAAAATTGATAGCCGGATTATATGAGCCATGGAGTGGTGAGATTTTATTTGATGGAAAAAAGATAAATGAGATAGACAGAAATGTTTTTACAGGCTCACTTGCTGTGGTAGATCAGGACATAATTATGTTTGAAGATTCCATAGCTGGTAATATCAAGATGTGGGATAATACTGTAGAGGATTTTGAAATGATCATGGCTGCAAGGGATGCACAGATACATGAAGATATAATGCAGCGTGAAGGTGGTTATAACTATAAGCTTTCAGAAGGCGGACGAAACTTTTCGGGTGGACAGCTTCAGCGTATGGAGATTGCAAGAGTACTTGCCCAGGACCCTACTATTGTTATTATGGATGAGGCAACGAGTGCGCTTGATGCAAAGACAGAATATGATGTAGTAAAGTCAATAAAGGACAGGGGAATTACCTGTATAGTTGTTGCGCACAGACTCTCAACAGTAAGAGACTGTGATGAGATAATAGTTCTTGACAGAGGTAAGGTAATAGAAAGAGGAACTCATGAAGAGCTTTATCAAAAGGGCGGACTTTATACAAAACTTGTGACTAATGAATAAGAAGGAGTTGGCCAAATGGGCTGGTTTGATGAACAGATCAAATTAAGAAAACAAAATGATGAAGATGCCTTTGCCGAGTCCTTTATCAATATAGCTGGCGCAGTTCTTGGAACAAAGGCATCCATTGCTATGGCAGATGAAAGAAAGATTGCCAAAAATGCAATAGATACAATTTTAAAATATTATCATATAAAGCCGGGGGAACTTCCAGATGGCATAGACAGTCTTGAAGATCAGCTTGAATATCTTATGCGTCCTTATGGAATAATGCGCAGGAATATCAAGCTTACTAAGGGATGGTATAAGGATGCAGTTGGAGCCATGCTTGGCAGAAAAAAGTCAGATGGAACTCCTGTTGCTTTTATTCCTGTGGGAATGCATAAGTATGTTTATACAGATGAAACTACTGGTAAAAAGCTAAAGATAACAAAGGACAATGAGGATGAATTTGAAGAGGGGGCAATAGTATTTTATAAGCCGCTCCCACTTAGAGAAATTGGAATAAAAGATCTCGTTGTCTTTATGTGTGAGTGCCTATCCAAAACAGATGTTGCCATGACACTGCTTGCAACAGCTGCTGTTACCGGAATTGGATTGTTACTGCCGGTACTTAATAATATTGTTTTTTCAGAGCTTGTGTTTTCAAGAAATCTTCAGCTGTTTTATGGCATTTTTATCTGTATGGTATGTATTGGAATTTCCAGACAGCTTTTTATTACTGTAAAAAGTATGATGATGACAAGAATAAATACAAAGATGGATATAAATGTTCAGTCAGCAGTAATGATGAGACTATTATCTCTACCTGCAGATTTTTTTAATGAATATGCAGCCGGTGAGCTTTCTGCGAAGATGGAATATTTACAGATGTTTTGCGAGATGATAGTATCAACTGTTTTTTCTACAGTTATAAGCAGCATTTTTTC
>JAILEJ010000334.1 GCA_024688095.1 Butyrivibrio sp. | reverse complement strand
AACCGCTTTTACCATTTCTACCTCTTTCTGCGATTTCTCGCCAAAGCCTGATAAGGCCAAATTACTAATTCGAAATCCTTCACTATAATACATCATTACAGCGCATAAGTAAAACCCAAAATTCAATTTTGTCTCTTATTTCCCCTGTATTTTTTATATATTTCACAAAAAATCCCCCCAAAGAAGACATTGGTTATTTCCATTATCTCCTTTAGGAGGATCATATAACTTTTAAGTTAATTAATATTATATATGTTCATATAACTTTTATGTCATTTAATCTTATATATGTTCATATAACTTTTATGTCATTTATTTTTATATATAGAGGATAATAATTACGTTAGGTTTTTTATCTTATTAATTCGAAATATTAAACTGAGCAATAAGGTCATTCAAGTTATCAGACTGATCTGAAAGTTCCTGTGATACAGCACTGGATTCCTGAGCAGTTGCTGAATTACTCTGTACAACATTAGAAATCTGCTCGATACCCTGATCAATTTCATTCATACTTTGTGACTGTCTGCTTGCCATTTCTTCAGTATCTCTAATCATCTCAACTATTTCTGTTACAGATGTCTGAACCTGATCCAATGCTTCTGTTGTTTCTGCAACAACTGCATTACCATTTTTTATTTCATCCATTGTGTCTTCAATAAGCTGATGTGTATTCTTGGCAGCCTCTGTACTCTGTGTTGCAAGTGCACTAATTTCACCCGCTACAACCGCAAATCCTTTTCCCGCTTCACCAGCTCTTGCAGCCTCAATTGAAGCATTAAGTGCAAGCAGCTGTGTCTGTTTCGCAATACCTTCAATACTATTTGTAATTGTTTCAATTTCATTTGATGCTTCGGTAATTCTTGTCATAGCGTCAGTAACAAGATGCATCTTCATTGCACTATTTTCAGCATCTTCTTTTACCTGTGCTGCTTTTGTTCTACTTTCCTTAGCTGTCTGGGCCATAAGTTTAGTCTGCTCAGTTACCGTGGTTACTGAAGCAGTAAGTTCTTCAATTGCTGCAGCCTGATCTGTAGCGCCTTCCGCAAGACTTGAAGCACCCTGTGACATATTCATGGCACCCTGTGATACCTGTGAAGATGAATCTTTTACCTGAGATAATGTATTACTAAGTTTATGTGAGATATCTTCTATTGCGTCACAAATAGCAACATAATCACCAATATATACCTGTGGATTGTCGCTTCCTCTTGAGAAATCTCCACCAGCCATTCTTTCCAAAGTCTCGCTAATATCTGTAACAACACTTTTTATTACATCTGTTGATTTATTAAGATCTTTGGCAAGTTCTCCCAATTCATCTGTTAATGAATATTGAATATCAAGATCCAATACACCATTCGCCATATCCTCAGATGCCTTTTTAATCATATTTACAGGATTTATTATACTTCCGGATAGTGCATTTCTTGAACTAATTATATATAAGTAAGTTAATACAGTGCCAATAAGCGCTATCACATTTATAAGAATAATTACAAATAATGAAATCTTATAAGCTGCTTTTGAACTAGACTGTGATTCAGTTCCAACAACTTTCATATCTGCAACACAAACTTTAACCTGCTCATATAAAGTATTGTTGAAATACTCATAAATAGCAGAATCATCTGTACCAGAATTAAACATTGAAATCATCTCATTAGTGTATTTTTCCAATATTCCCAGGTCATTTGTAAGTGTTGTCATATTTTGTCCAGAATATATATCATCAAGCTCATAAATTGAATTGTTTATATCCTCAAATTTAGAAGCAATACTTTCAACCTGTTCAGCTCTCGATGCCTCATCTGGAGCCGCCAAGGCCCATAAGCATGCCTTAGACAAACTCTGAATATCAATACGAATTTCTGCCTGCCATTTACTCTGCATATAGTATTTTTTATACATATTATAAACACTCGCTACAGATACTACTCCCATTATTACAAGAAGTATTAGCAGTATAATTATTCTTTTGAGAACACCGTTAAAAGTAAATTTGAACTTTTCCGAAACATTAACATTCTCAATGTGCTTTTTATTCAATTTAATAAAGCCTGAAAAACTCATTATAATACCTCCATAAGAAAAACATCCTAATTATATAACAATATTTTAGGTTTTAATATTCAAAAAAACAATTATACAGATTGAAATTATTGATTAAATATTTATAAATTAAAGCTTATATTTATTCTTGATTTTGTTAATCCTTGTTTACATCTATTAAATACCTTGTACTCTTATTCATTTCCTTTTTCTTGATTTCTGGAATTAACCTAACACTAACCACTACATTCCTTTTTCTGTTTTTGGTCTTAAAGAATTAAAAACCTTCTATGCTTTTATTCCTTTACATATTTTCCTGATACCAGGAATTAACTTCACACTAACCACTAAATTCATATTTTCTATTTTTGGTCTTAAAGAATTAAAAACCTTCTATGCTTTTATTCCTTTACATATTTTCCTGATACCAGGAATTAACTTCACACTAACCACTACATTCCTTTTTCTGTTTTTGGTCTTAAAGAATTAAATACCTGCTGCATTTCTTCTCATAAAGTCATAATCTCTATTTCTATTACCCTCATGGTTATGGGAATTGTGACTTTATAAGTTCCATCTTACTTTGCAAAGTCATATTTCACTTTATAATTTGTAAAGTCAGAAACATTAATTTTTGCGGAAGCATATTTTATTTATCAGGCGGTTGATTACCTTATAGCCAAAGAAAAAGGCATGTCAAGAGTTCACAGAACCGCAAAGCAGCCAGCTCTTTACATACCTTTTTCTTTGGCTATCCTATCTATAACGCCTGATAAATCAAATATCATACCACCAAAATCAAGTGGCATATTATAAAGAAGGCAAGAATCCTAGGTGCATTTCCATTTTGAATACAATAAGTCATAATTTTATATGACAATTTATTTCACTGACAATTGAATTTCTGATGGCTTAAACAGCCTATTTAAATATTTATTTTATTTCAATTAGACAATCAAGCTTACTGTAAATTATTGATCACTATTTAATATATTTTTTATTTCAAATAGGCAGATGAATTTCTCACTTCTTGATCATGGATTTTGGGGTTAAATACAGACAATAGCACTTATCTGGATGTTCATACTAAAAAAAGAACCTGATTACAGATTTCATATATCTGTAATCAGGTTCTTTGAATTTATTACGCTTATATCAACCTATTAGTTTGAGATCCTATTATTTAACAGGATGCATTTACTGCAGCCTGCGTATGAATATGATTCAAGAGTGAGCAGGCACTTTTTCGTCAGAACTTTATTGTGCCTGCGAATTCCGGCTTTGAAGCTTTAGCTGCAAAGCTAGAAGCGAGAGCGTGTTCTGAACGAAATAAGCTTTTATATAGTCGCCTCTACAAGTAATAGAAAAGTTCACCGTCAAATATTCAAACCCACCTTCATCGTATGGAAAAGTTTCACCATCCGTTTTGTGAATTAAATTGTTATTTACTGTGGATTTTCTGCTATTGGGCTGTAGCCAATCTTTACATCAATGTCCTGGTTGTAGTTACCGAAGTTACGTCCGAAAATTGTAA
>JAILEJ010000246.1 GCA_024688095.1 Butyrivibrio sp. | reverse complement strand
TTTTTCGAAGCGTATATGACTTCTTCTGTTTCCAAGACCTGTGAGTTCATCTGTAAATCCAAATTTCTTCAACGAGTTATATTCGTGTGCCCATGTCCTTACAATTTCTATCGACATGCAAATGAAGAATGCATAAAAACCAACACGTGTAAATGTGCTATATCCGGACATGCTTCGGTATCCACTCATATATATAATTATATCAGTCATAATACATATAAATGTTGATATAATACCAAAGAAGAAGATACCATTGTCTTTATTTCGATTAGTTGCTTTGCGATATTTAAGATCACTGGAAATCATGACAAATATAATAATCATCATCACAATTGTATATATAAAAAAACTTCTGATTATCAATCTTGAAGCCATATCAATATTGAAAGCAAATCGCGATATGATTATAAATGCAAAATATATTATAGAAAAAAGATAAAATATATTTCTATAGCACTTTTTTCTCTCTTTAGTCATAGTATAAAGAAAGATTGCAATTGGAAGTACACTTAAATGCATTGATAGATAAAACAGATTTCTGGATAAAAGTATGGAATCAGTTGTAATCCGTAAAAATCCAGTATCCAAAGCCATCATTATTCCTATATCTGTTGCAGCTAAAGAAAGAGATATTGTACGTGCTTTATATCTGCTGTTATAAAAAAGTATACTAAAAAGAAATAGAAGAACTCCTATGATCAGAATACCGGTAGATACTATAAAAGGTAATATCTGTCCCCTTGCAAGGCGGCTGAAATATTTTTGGGAATTCTCAATTGATATCAGGCGGATTTTACCACTTGTTCCGATTGAGAATGCGCTTGTAAAGTCTATTCGTACAGTCTTTCCAGCCTGCTCTGAGGATAAATTTATATTATGATATGCAATTCCATACCCATCGCCAGTGAAATTTGATGGCTGAGTATATCTATAGACAAGTTCATCTCCTATATAGACATCAAAAATAGCATTCGCGCTTGCAAAGCAAAGCGAATCATTATAATTGATATTTTCGGGAAGATTTTTGGATACTGAAACAGAAGTCCCTTTGGTTACAACTGAATCAAGGTCAACTGTATTTCCATCAAATAACCATCCCTCAGAATAGTCAGATTCAGATTGCCTTATTGATTCTGTGTGGATATTTATAAATATCATAAATATACCAATAAATGCAGCAAATAAGGCAACTATTATATAATTAAATGGGATGTAGTGTTTGGTTGTCTTCATAAGATAATCATATTTTGTTTATTAGGAATTGTCAAAGAATCTTTGTGGGTATAGAGATAAAAAAATTATTAACTGTTAGATGTCTTTTTTGCTAATAAAATAGGCATCTGAATATAAACCAGGTTAAAAATTAATATTTTGTTCTCTTTACAATGCAAACGGATGTTCTATAATAATAACCACCAGGAAATCGAACGCAAGTTCTCGTTTTACTAAATTTATAAAGAAGGTGATTATAATGCCAGGAATTGTTTCTTATACAAGTATTGATTATATATCTCCGCATCTTGTTCCGGTTATTGCGTCCTTTGATACCGCAGGAGAGATAAGGCCTTTGTATGTGAGGATAGATAATAAGAGCAGAAAGATACATTCCTATAGGATTAAGAACAAATTTAGAAACAGTATTGATTTTGAATGTCAGGTTGAATACGAAGACAGGATAGTAAGGGTTATTGTCAGTTATTATAAATCGGAAGATGTATGGGGAATCCCATCAGAATAATCGGACAGAAAATGAGACCATATCTAGTGGGGTGATATGGTCTCGAATGATGTAGAACAGTTGGAAGCAACTGCTGAGGGCAACTTACAAATGAAGTAAATTCATTTGTCAAATACAGTATAACATTATGTGTGTCACAGAACTGTCACAAAAAAAACGTATATTATCGGGAAAATGTATTAAAATTATATTAATTTGTAATTTGTCAGTCGGAATATTCATCCCAGGAGGGCCATGGTGAGTTATTCTCAATAGCTTTTTTTATAGCTGAATAGAATTTTACTTTTGCCTCCATATGCTTTTTCTGAGCGACCATTTTGTTTATGGTTTCCGTAAGTTCCTCAGTCTGTTCTTCAACAAGTTCAATTATATCGTCAATATGATTTTCAAGGTCGGATTCATATCTGTAGAATTCACGGATTTTAGAAAGAGGCATGGCGCCATCCTTGAAACAGCGAATTCCTCCAAGTCTGTCCAGATGTTCATCGGTGTAGATACGGTTATCATTTTTGTCACGCTCTACATCTTCAAGAATTCCAAGCTCTTCGTAGTATCTAAGGGTAGATGCTGTAACGCCTGTAAGCTTGGTAACATTTTTAATAGTATATAAATTTTTTTCTGACATAAGATCCTCCAAAAAACTATTGCCTTAAAGTCTACTTTAAGTGATATTCTATAGAAAAGGGTATACAAAAACAAGTGTAAAGGAGAATGAAATGTATAAAGCAGCAGAAGATAGATATGAAAAAATGCAGTATTTAAGATGTGGAAAAAGTGGTCTGCTTCTTCCAAGAGTCAGTCTTGGACTTTGGCACAATTTTGGTTCTGTAGATAAATACGAAAACATGAAGGATATGATTCATACAGCATTTGATGAAGGTATTACACACTTTGATCTTGCTAATAATTATGGACCTGTATATGGAAGTGCAGAATCAAATTTTGGAAAGATTATGGAAGAGGATATGAGACCATACAGAGATGAGATGATCATTTCCACCAAAGCCGGCTATGATATGTGGCCAGGGCCGTATGGAAATTTTGGTTCCAGAAAGTATCTGATGGCAAGTCTTGATCAGAGCCTTAAGCGTATGGGACTTGATTATGTTGATATATTCTATCACCACAGACCAGATCCAGAGACACCTATCGAAGAGACAATGGAGGCACTTAGTGACATTGTAAGAAGTGGAAAAGCTCTTTATGTAGGAATTTCTAATTATAACTCTGAGCAGACAAGAAAAGCTGCAGCAATTTTGAAAGAAAACCATACACCACTTTTGATAAATCAGGTTCGTTACAATATGCTCGACAGATGGACAGAGGAAGATGGACTTCAGGATACACTTGAAGAGGTGGGAGCTGGAATGATAGTATTTTCACCTCTTGCACAGGGAATGCTTACCGACAGATATCTCAATGGAATCCCGGAAGACAGCAGAGCTAAGAGGAATCATTTCCTGCATGAGGATTCTATTACAGGGGAGCTTATAGAAAAGGTTAAAAAGCTTAATGAGATCGCATCAGACAGAGGACAGACTCTCGCAGAGATGGCACTTGCATGGAATCTTAGAAAAGACAGAGTAACCAGTGTTCTCGTAGGTGCAAGTCGTCCGGCACAGATTCTTGATAATGTTAAATTTATTCAGAAGCTTGAATTTACAGATGATGAGTTGTCAAAGATTGAAGAAATATTAAAATGATCGATGGAAAAATAATTAAATAGTAAAAAAGAATTTAAATAATTAAAAAGGCCTTCACCTGATTCAATTTATAAGATTGATTTAAGGTGAAGGCTTTTTTGGTCAAGCAGTATTATTTAACATATATCTGGCATGAGCGCATGGTTTCAAGTGCAGCTTCATGCTTTTGAGGTGTAACACCTGCGCAGCAGGCAGAATCTACGCTAATAGAAACTTCTGGCATGGCAGCTTTTAATAAAAGTGCATTAGAAACAACACAGATATCTGTACATAAGCCAATCATTTCGATTTCAATTTCTTCTTTTTCATAGATAGATTTGATGGTATCAACTAAGATAGTTGAGCCAAAGGTTGGTTTATTTATGAATGTTGCTCCATCAAGAATTGCGGCAATGTTCTTATCAAGTTCCCAGCCTTCAGTACCTTCTATGCAGTGTTCTACAGGAAGATTTTTTCCTTCCTGTGTCGTTAAATAATCCGGCTGATGAGTGTCGCGAGTTACAAACACATCCTTCAGGTCATAGGATTTAATCTTATCTATGACAGCTGGAACAATTTCAACAGCTTCTTTTGTACCAAGTGAACCATCAACAAAATCTTTTTGCATATCTACAACAATAAGTAATTTTCTCATAAACACCTCCAGATAAACGAGTATAATTTCAAATACACATAAGTAAAAAATGGCAATTCGAGCATACCATATATAATTTTGTAAAAAATGATATTTCAATTCTACAGTAAATACAGTGTTTAGGAAAGAAAATATAAAACTGATTTATAGAAAAATCGGGAATTACAGTATAAAATAACAAATAGATAGTATAAAATTTAATATATTAAGAACATTAATATTTTGAGTGGAACAAGAGACTGCTGATTTTAGGGGAAAATTTCAAAATGTATAAAATTGCTATTGTAGAAGATGAAATCCAGTACCAGAAAATGTTCGAATCGTATATAAATAAATATTCTAAAGAAAAAGGTGAACCAATTTCCATATCAATATTTAACGACGGACTTGAGATTACGGAAAACTATGAACCTTCCTGGGACGCAATTTTACTGGATATCAGGATGAAAAATCAGGACGGAATGAGCGCTGCTCATGTAATCAGGGAACATGACAAGGATGTTGCAATTATGTTTATAACAACTCTTGCTCAATATGCGATAAACGGATATGAGGTAGGTGCGCTTGATTATGTATTAAAACCTGTTGAGTATGATAAGTTTGCCATGAGATTTGAGAGACTTCTTGGAAGCATAAAAAAAGATGACAGAGAGTATATGATGCT
>JAILEJ010000181.1 GCA_024688095.1 Butyrivibrio sp. | reverse complement strand
ACCACTATCCTTACTGCAGTAGTTGAGGGCAATGTAACCAAGGATCAGATCAACGCAGCTATGAAGGCAGCTTCAAATGAGTCATTCGGTTACAACGAGGATGAGATCGTATCTTCAGACGTTATCGGTATGAGATATGGTTCACTCTTTGATTCTACTCAGACCATGGTTCTTCCGCTTGATAACGGAACAACAGAGGTTCAGGTAGTATCCTGGTATGACAACGAGAACTCATACACAAGCCAGATGGTTCGTACAATTAAGTACTTCGCAGAGCTTGGATAATTGATTTGGTGACTGTCGATAAGATTAGTCTATGTACTCCGGGCTGGCATAATTTATAGCTATCCGGGACATAATCCAGAATCAAACAAACAGGAGGTCCGGTCCAATAGGACCGAGCCTCCTTTTCTTTTTAATTCTTTACTATGGATTGTCTTAACAACGATCCATAAGTATTTCAAACTATATTCTATCAGGAGGAAATATACTATGGCACTTAATAAAAAGTCTGTAGATGATTTCAATGCAAAGGGCAGAAGAGTCCTTGTAAGATGCGATTTCAACGTACCACTTAAGGAAGGCAAGATCACAGATGAGACACGTATCGTTGCAGCTCTTCCTACAATCAACAAACTTATTGCAGATGGCGGCAAGGTTATCCTTTGCTCTCACCTTGGAAAAGTTAAGAACGGACCTAATGAAGGCGAGTCTCTTGCAGCTGTAGCTGAAAGACTTTCAGAGAAGCTTGGCAAGAAGGTTAACTTCGTATCAGATTATAACGTAACTGGCGAAGCTGCTACAAAGGCAGTTGCTGAAATGGCTGAAGGTGATGTAGTTCTTCTTCAGAACACACGTTTCAGAGGCAAAGAAGAGACAAAGCCTGAAGATGCTGGCGAGAAGTTCGCTCAGGAACTTGCAGATCTTTGTGATGATTATGTATGCGACGCATTTGGTTCAGCTCACAGAGCACACGCTTCTGTATCAGTTGTTACTAAGTACGTTCGTGAAAAGGGCGGCACATGTGCTGTTGGTTATCTCATGCAGAAGGAAATTGATTTCCTTGGAAATGCTGTAGAGACACCTGTTCGTCCATTCGTTGCTATCCTTGGTGGTGCTAAGGTTGCTGATAAGCTCAATGTTATCAACTCACTCCTTGAGAAGTGCGATACACTTATCATCGGTGGTGGTATGGCTTATACATTCCTTAAGGCTAAGGGATATGAAATTGGTAAATCACTTCTTGATGATACAAAGATTGATTATTGTAAAGAAATGATGGATAAGGCTGAAAAGGCTGGCAAACAGCTTCTTCTTCCTATCGATACAGTTCTCATTGATGAGTTCCCAAATCCTATCGATGATCCTTCAATCGCTACATCAATCGTTGACGCAGACAAGATGCCAGCTGATAAGGAAGGTGCAGATATCGGACCTAAGACTCGTGAGCTTTATGCAAACGCTGTTAAGAATGCAAAGACAGTTGTATGGAATGGACCTATGGGTGTATTTGAAAACCCTGTTCTTGCTGAAGGAACAAAGGCTGTAGCTAAGGCTCTTGCTGAAACAGATGCTACAACAATCATCGGTGGTGGTGATAGTGCTGCTGCTGTTAACCAGCTTGGATTTGCTGATAAGATGAGCCACATCTCAACAGGTGGTGGAGCTTCTCTTGAATTCCTTGAAGGAAAAGAGCTTCCAGGTGTTATGGCTGCAGATAATAAATAATTTTACTGCTGACATATTAGTACTTTAAATCGAAAATTATTTGTATAACAAATACTATTAAGAGGCGGAACTTTCTGCCTCTTATATAAAAAAATTGGAGGTTATATATAATGGCACGTAGAAAAATTGTTGCTGGAAACTGGAAAATGAACATGACTCCAAGTGAAGCTGTTAAGCTCGTTGAAGAGCTTAAGCCACTTGTACAGTCAGATGATGTTGATGTTGTATATTGTGTACCAGCTATTGATATAGTTCCTGTTGTTGAAGCTGTAAAGGGCACAAATGTTGAAGTTGGTGCTGAGAATATGTACTTTGAAGAAAAAGGTGCTTTCACAGGCGAAATTTCAGCAGCTATGCTTAAAGATGCTGGTGTTAAATATGTTGTAATTGGACACTCAGAGAGAAGAGATTACTTCAAAGAAGATGATGCTCTCCTTAACAAGAAAGTTAAAAAAGCTTTTGAAGCAGGCCTTACACCAATTCTTTGCTGCGGTGAATCACTTGAACAGAGAGAAATGGGAATAACACTCGATTGGATTCGTATGCAGATTAAGTCTGACCTTGTTGGTGTTACAGCTGATCAGGTTGCTTCTATGGTAATCGCTTATGAGCCAATCTGGGCAATCGGAACAGGTAAGACAGCTACATCTGATCAGGCTCAGGAAGTTTGTGGTGCAATCCGTGAAACAATCAAAGAAGTTTATGGTGCAGACACAGCTGAAAAGGTTAGAATTCAGTATGGCGGATCTGTAAATGCCGGAAATGCAGCAGAGCTCTTCGCTAAGCCAGATATTGATGGTGGTCTTGTTGGTGGAGCTTCACTCAAGGCTGATTTTGGTAAGATCGTGAATTACAAGTAATAATTATTTTTATAATAATAAAGCTCTGTATAAGGTATATTTTTTCATCACCTTCAATCAGAAACACGCATTTACTGCGGGTTTCGTGAGAAAGTGATGCGAGAGGCAAATAGGCCCTGCGACGTTAGTCGCCTTGGAATGGCCTATTTGCAAGACTTTTGGAACGTAGTGACAAAAAGTCATACCTTATACAGAGCTTTTTATTATACCCAAAAAATTATTAAAGTGATATTCCATACGAAGCTTTTGCCTTTTTAGCACCAGCTTTTCTTACCATCTTTTGATATTTTTTTACTTTTTTCCTACTACCTGTATAAACAGATTTTAATTTCTTACATCCTTTAAATGCTTTTTTCTGTATCTTTTTTATATTATTAGAATACAATTTTAAAACAGTCATCTTACTGCATCCACTACACATTCCTTTTGGAATTACTGTAACAGCACTGGTAGAACTAATGGTAAAACTGAGAAGCTTTTTATCATTTTTAAAAGCATTAGGTGCAATTTCAGTAACTTTATATGTGTATTGATAGCCATCTGAATCTGTAAGTGTTATATTTTCATCAACAGTCATTCCAGTAGATTGATAAGATCCCGGTCCAATAAGCGTTACAGTACCATGATATTGGATTCCAAGCTTTCCTGTACAAGAAGTCGTGGAGGTAATCTGATATTTTCCAAATCCGTCTGTACTTTCAAGTACCATTCCCACTGTCCAAGGAGATGTTGTCCCACTATCAGCACTACTAGCAATTGGAATAAACATAATAATTGTTAATATTGCCATCAAAAACAAATACTTAATTTTCCTCATAAAGGCCTCCTTTCATAATTAACTATATTTTATAGTGTAGATTTACACTAAACAATATGTAAATTTATACATATTTTCCTTGTGTACCTTGTTATAAAAGAACAATATAATAATCATATATTTTTAGTTTCTTATGTTTTTTAACTTTTATTATGATATTATTTTATTTAAAAATTAATTGTAGTATTTGAAAACTGTTATTTAGTGCCATGTTATGATATATTAAAAGACGATGCAATTTGCAAAAAACACTTTTATTAATCTATGTGCTTAGCATATAAGAGATACTAAAAGTAGAGAAAGGAATAAATATAATCTGTAGTTTGAATAAACTCCGACTATATTTCATAAATAATGAATAACATAATTTTAATTGGAATGCCTGCTTCAGGTAAAAGCACAATTGGTGTAGTTCTTGCAAAAGCTTTAGGCTATGGTTTTATTGATTCAGATCTTATAATTCAGGCTTCAGAAAAAAGGAAGCTTTCTGAAATAATAGAAAAAGAAGGAATAGATGGTTTTATTGAAGTCGAAAACAAAATTAATGCAAGTATTGTAGCTGAAAGATGTGTGATTAGCACCGGTGGAAGTGCAATTTATGGCGCAGACGCAATGAATCATTTTAAAGAAATAGGTACAGTCGTTTATCTAAAGGTTGATCTCGATGAAATAAAGAAAAGAATTAACAATCTTCATAAAAGAGGTGTAGCTATTAGAGATGGTCAGACTTTCGAAGATTTGTATGAAGAAAGATGCAAATTATACGAAAAATACGCTGATTTAACCATATATGAAAATGATTTTAATGCAGAAAAAATAATTACTAAAATAGAAAATGGATTGGCTCATTAAATATTAAACGGTTTAGCTCGCTGATACATAACTTCTTTCATTGGAAGTCATAGTGGCTCTGAACTAAACCGTTTTTTATTATAATATAATATTTCAGCCTATTATAATACAATACTCTAAGACAGAATATTCAGTAATTCTTCCTTCGATAGAGCAGTACTTGAAATAGTATCACCGCCTAATATCTGATCTGCAAGCTCAGTTTTCTTTTCCTGAAGATCTTTAATTTTTTCCTCTACGGTATCTTTCATAATAAGCTTATAAACAGTAACGACATTTTCCTGTCCAATTCTGTGAGCTCTATCTGTTGCCTGATTCTGTACAGCAACATTCCACCATGGATCATAATGAATAACAATATCCGCTGCAGTAAGATTAAGTCCTGTTCCACCTGCTTTTAATGAAATACAAAAAACTGGGACATCATCATTTTGAAATTTATTAACCATTGAAATTCTTTCTTCCTTTGGTGTCTGACCTGTAAGCAAATGATATGCAATGTTTTCTTTGCGGAGTCTTAAGGTTAAGTGATCAAGCATGGTAGTAAACTGTGAAAAAAGTAATACTTTATGTCCACCTTCTGCTGCAGAAATGATCATTTCAATGCATAAATCCTCTTTAGCTGAATTACCAAGATAATTATCATAAACAAGTCCGGGGTAGCAGCATAGCTGCCTTAATCTGGTAAGCTCTGCAAGTATTGCAATCTTTTCAGTCCTGAATTCAGAATCACTTTTCTTTTCGATAGACGATTTAAGATTTTGAATTCTAGCCTTATATAGTTCTTTTTGCTCATCTTCAAGTTTTACATAAACAGTCTCCTCAATCTTGTCAGGAAGGTCCTTAAGAACATCCTTTTTTATTCTTCTTAGTATAAACGGTGAAACCATCATTCGAAGATGGTCCATTGCATGCTCATCATTTTCCTGAATGATTCTTGTTTCAAACTCAGCATTAAAGCGTTTATATCCATATAGATATCCTGGCATAATATAATCAAAAATGCTCCAAAGCTCACTAAGCCTGTTTTCTATAGGTGTTCCTGTTAGAGCAACCTTAAATCCTGCTTTTACGCTTTTAACCGCTCTTGAAACCTGAGTCCCGGGATTCTTTATAAACTGAGCCTCATCAATTATTTCACAGGTAAAATTATATTTTTTATATATCTCTATATCACGCCTTAATAAATCGTATGAGGTTACTATAACATCGGTTTTATTTACCTCTATCTCTTCAAGTATACGCTTTCTGTTTGCCTTACTATGCGCTGCAATTTCACATGAAAGCTCAGATGTGTACTTACTGATTTCATTAGACCAGTTATATACAAGTGATGCTGGACATACAATAAGAGAACATATATGACTTTGTTCATCATTCTTTATGGCATCCTGCTTAAGGGATAATAGCATGGAAAGGACCTGCAAGGTTTTTCCAAGCCCCATATCATCTGCAAGTATTCCACCAAATCCATTAGCTTTTAATTCATTTAACCATTTAAATCCAGATTTTTGATAATCTCTCATGATATCTTTTAACGAATTTGGGACTTCTGCCTTAAATGAACCACTTTCTTTCATTGATGAAATAAGTTTGTTAAAATGCTCATCTCTACTATAATCCAGATAAGTATCGGATTCAGATAAAGAATCCAGATAAAAAGCTCTGTATTTTGGTAATGAAAAAGCACCTTCCTTATAATCTGACGTTTTTAGTCCCATTGTTCTAGTAAGATAGGAGAGTTCATCTATTCCGGAATCTCTTATATCAACTATGGTTCCACTTTTTAATCTATAATATTTTTTCTTACTATCATATCTCGAAAGAATAGATATAATGTCTTCATCTGATAAATCTTTTGACACAATCGATAATTCCAGAAGATCTGAGACAATTCCCAGTCCTACATTTATCTTATCAGACTTAACAATATTAATTTCATGCATTGCATCAGAAAGATAAACATTTCCTATCTGGTGCAAACCTGCCATATCCTTTGATACAAAATCATATATTTTATCTTCATCTCCGGATAAAAGCATAATTCCCTGCTCTTTATCTATCGAATTAAAAAATGAACTTAAAGCGCTGACACGTCTTTTTTCTTCAAATATATTTCTCGCGACAGTAGAATGACTGTTATTACCAAATATGTGTATAACATCTTCATCATAAATAGCCTGAAAGTCACACGTTATCGTATTATCCTGCGGCATATCAAGATATATCCTGAATTCAGGCATGATAGGAGCATATTTTTCACTGTCAAAATTATTGTATGTAATATTAAAGTACTTTTTTAATATAGGAAGCATTGTTCCTGTAAAAGTTGGAATATCAGCCTTTGCAATAAACTTTTCCCTGTCAAGAACTCTCTTACAATTAAATCTCAGAAATGGAATAATATCATTTATGTCCTTGATATCTATCATATGTATATTGCCATTTTCAACGAAGAAAAAGTAATCATATCCCTCAATTACAGAGAAATCCTTTACATCAAAGCTTATACCCTCATCTGATCCAGTAATAGACATGCTTAAATCTGGCATAGCATAAGTAACGCTATAAATACGTTCCTGTGGATATGGATTCCTATAATCATCCTTTTTTAAATAAAAAGTAGAATTTTTAACTGCATTCATAAAATCATCAATTTCATGTCCACATAATTCAATAGTACGTTTATGGGGGA
>JAILEJ010000178.1 GCA_024688095.1 Butyrivibrio sp. | reverse complement strand
TATGGATATTGAACAAGAAATAAGAAATACGGAAAGTCAGCTTTGCGCAATGTTGGGGGACATAGGTGGAAATGAATTTGATTTGCAGGGAATAGAAGAATTAAGAAAACTGTTGGGAGGAAACTGATATGGATAGTATACCAAAGAATCCCTCATTGCGGTTTTACGGATTTACTGACGATTGGGAACAGCGTAAGTGCAAAGAGTTATGCTCAATAGGAACTGGAAAGAGTAATACTCAAGACCAAGTAGATGGTGGCGAATATCCATTTTTTATTCGCTCTGATAAGGCAGTAAGAAGCAATAAATATTTATATGATGAAGAAGCAGTTATAACTATCGGCGATGGTAATATTGGTAGAGTATTTCACTATATTAACGGGAAGTTTGATTTGCATCAAAGGTGTTATAAAATGGCGGATTTCAAGGATGTAACTGCGAAATATTTCTATTATTTTTTCTCAAAGAATTTTTACAAGAGAGCTATGTCTATGACTGCCAAAGCAACTGTTGACTCAGTACGTTTAGAAATGATTGCAGATATGGATATACAGTTTCCATCAGATATAATGGAACAGAGACTTATTGCAGATTATTTTACTAACCTCGACAACCTTATCACCCTTCATCAGCGTAAGTATGACAAGCTCGTAAATATCAAGAGATCAATGATGGAAAAAATGTTTCCTCAAAATGGTAGCGAATTTCCTGAAATTAGATTTAATGGATTTACTGAAGCTTGGGAACAGCGTAAGTTTGCTTCGGTCTTTGATGGATTGCAGAATAATACTCTTTCGAGAGCAGAATTGAATTATGAAAGCGGTACTGTAAGGAATGTGCATTACGGTGATGTTCTGATTAAGTTTGGAGACTATATTGATGCCTCCAAAACAGAGTTGCCGTACATATCCGATGATACAAAAGCAGATAAGTTTAAGAACTCTTTTTTGCAAGATGGGGACATTATAATTGCAGATACGGCAGAGGACGATACTGTTGGCAAATGTACAGAAATACAGGGTTCCGGAGGTTTGAAACTACTGTCAGGACTTCATACGATAGCTTGTCGTCCTAAGGAAAAACATGGTCCGATGTTTCTGGGGTATTATATCAATTCTCCGGCATATCATAACCAGTTAAAACCGTTAATGCAGGGAATAAAGGTTACTTCAATTTCAAGGTCAGCTCTCCAGGATACTGATATGATTATGCCGAAATCTATAGATGAGCAGATTAAAATCGGAGAGTATTTTTCTAACCTCGACAACCTTATCACCCTTCATCAACGTAAGTTAGAAAAATTGAAGGTGATAAAGAAATCAATGCTAGACAATATGTTTGTATGATAAAAACAGAGCAAATTTGCACCGCTTACAAAAAAATATAATAAAAACAACTTCTCATAATCATCGTAACACTTATTACAGAGTTTACGATGATTATTTTTTTCGTAATTTTATATTATAAGCTTAGATTTCTTGGGAACAGCGTAAGTGGAGTGATACCGTAGATATTTCAACAGAAATGGTTGACCCCACATCAGGTGAATATGATGATATGCCCCATATTGCACCAGGAAATATTGAGTCATTTACAGGCAGAGTCTTGGACAATGTTAAGTCTGTAAAAGAGGAGGGACTTATTAGTGGAAAGTTTCGTTTTAGACCTGGAGATGTTGTATATGGGAAGATAAACCCTCAACTTGGAAAATACTTCTATGCCAGTGTTGACGGGCTTACCAGCGCTGATGCGTATGTGTTTAATGGAAAGAATGGAATAACACAAAAGTTCCTGTTCTCCTTACTACAAACACAGGATTTCTTTAAATATTCTGTGTCTGTTTCAAAGCGTTCAGGTATGCCGAAAATAAACAGAGATGAGTTAAATGCATATAGCTTTCTGGCTCCTGGAGAGAAAGAACAAGAACGAATAGGGAACTTTCTTCTTGATCTTGACAACCTTATCACCCTTCATCAGTGTTTGGATATTTTGGGTATCCTGAAAGCACGACCTTATACTATAATATCTTGGGAACAGCGTAAGGTTTCTGAGCTGTGTTCTATATCGACAGGAAAGAGCAATACACAAGATAAAGTTGAAGACGGTGAATACCCGTTTTATGTTCGTTCTCCAATCATAGAACGAAGCACAAAATATCTTTATGACGA
>JAILEJ010000160.1 GCA_024688095.1 Butyrivibrio sp. | reverse complement strand
CATTGTCATCTATGCCCATAATTATCATTGGAACTGCAAGCCTCTCATACGCTTTTCTAAATTCTTCTGGAAATACGTACATAACCTCTCCTCTAAGTAAATGATTGTATAATCAAGAACAATTATATAACAATAACATTTATATTTGTGAGGCCATAAAAAGCTTTAATAATTAGTTAAGAAATGCTTTATAAATATTTATAATAACTTTTGTAATTATTTAATAATACGTCAGTCAAGCTCTTCCTTATTTATTATTTATATTATCAAAACTATCTACCATTTCCTGGAGTTCAATAAACCGTTCCATTTTCTTTTCAATTTCAGTATCCACTTCTTCTTTTTCTTTACTAAGCTTCATCAGCTTAGGAAAGTCAGTTGCTGCTACGGCTATCTGTTCTTCAAGCTCTGCACTTTTATTTTCAAGCCTCTCTATCTCTTCTTCGATAGTATCAAATTCTTTCTGTTCCTTATATGAAAGCTTTGTTTTTTCTCTAGGAGACTGATGTTTTCCTTTTAAATTCTTATTTACAGAATCGTCCATATTTGCAGAATCTGTAGAAGCCCCAAAAGACTGACTATTTTTTCCTGTCTTTTTATCATCAGATATATTATCAGTTCCATTCATATTTTTTTTATGAATTATATAGTCAGAATATCCACCTTCACTCTGATACAAGGTGCCATCTTCTTCAAACGCAAATATCCTTGTAACAACACGATCCAGGAAATATCTGTCATGGCTGACAGTAATAATTATTCCTGCAAATCCATCAAGATAGTCTTCCAATATCCTTAAGGTTTGAATATCCAGGTCATTAGTAGGCTCATCAAGTATAATCACATTAGGCTGCTCCATAAGCACTCTTAAAAGATACAATCTTCTTTTCTCTCCGCCGGAAAGCTTTGAAATTGGGGCATACTGCATGTCAGGGCTAAATAAAAACCTGTCACACATTACAGATGCAGATACAAGTCCATCCTTTGTTCTAATAAATTCTGCTGTTCCTTTTATATAATCAAGAACTCTGCTCCTTTCATCAAGTGCCTCATTTTCCTGCCCAAAATAACCTATCTTTATAGTCTGCCCAATTTCTACGTTTCCACTATCAGGAGTAACCGCTCCTATTATGCATTTCATAAGAGTTGATTTCCCACATCCATTTGGTCCTATGATTCCAACTCTGTCAAGTTTATTAAAGGTATATGAGAAATCTTTAAATAATATTTTCCCTTCATATTCTTTAGATATATTATCAAGGATGATGGTTTTATTTCCCATTCTTGTTGAAAGAGAACTAAGTTCAACCTGTCTCTCCTCTTCAGGGCGCTGTCTGTCTCTTAGTTCCTCAAATCTTTGTATATGTGCTTTTTGCTTGGTTGAACGAGCTCTTGCACCACGAAGCATCCATGCCAGATCTTTCCTATATAATGTTGCCGCTTTTCTTTCTGCTGCCTGCTCATATTCAAGTCTTTGTTGTTTAAGTTCCAAAAAGCCTGAATAATTAGCTTCATATCTATATGCATTACCCTTATTGATTTCTAAAATCTGATTAGTTACTTCATCAAGGAAATATCTGTCATGAGTAACCATAAGAAGTGCTCCCCTGAAATGCTTCAAAAAATCCTCTAGCCACTCTATCATTTCTGAATCAAGATGGTTAGTAGGTTCATCTAATATAAGCAAATCTGAAGGTGTCATTATTGCCGCTACCAGCGCTGCTCTTTTTTTCTGACCTCCTGATAAAATAGAAGGATTACAATCAGGATCGTCTATTCCAAACTTAGCCAAATTAGCCTTAATTTCTCCCATTTTATCCCAATGGTCACCACCAGCATATATTCTATCTGTTATATTCTCTAACAGAGTTTTTTCCATATCAAATACGGGATTCTGTGGCAGATAAGATATCCTTAATCCATTAGACATAACTACCTTGCCTGTATCTGGCTGGACGGCTCCTGCCACTATAGAAAGAAGTGTAGATTTACCTGTTCCATTAGTACCAACAACTCCAATTTTGTCAGCATCACTGATACCAACTGAGATATCACTCAATACAGGTTTTGACATATATGTTTTAGATACATTTTCAACATTTAAAATATTCATTTAGCTTGCTACTCCAATTCTAATTAAAAACACTACAATTATACATAGCAATGCTGTTTAGTTCAAATAAGATATTATACTCACATGTTTTTATCGGGAATTATTTTAAACAAAGCAGTATTCTGATATGCCAGTGGGCTATCGTAAGAAAAAGCTATTATTCCATCGCAAGGAGCCTTAACGGTCTGCAGTATCTCAGATGTGTATGGATTTGTGACATTCGCTAGTATTTCCCCCTGAAGTACCTTTTCTCCGGCCCTTAATAAAGGTGATAAAAATCCCGCTTTACTCGCCCTTATATTTATAAAATTACTACTTTCAATAACCCTCGAATTATCTCCTACAGAATTCTTATTGTCTATGATTCCCTCCTTTGACAAAAATCTTAGAACAGCATTTACACCCTGACGCGCACTTACTGTTTCTATCTTTTCTGTGCTTGAAGTATAAATTGAAAAGGCTTCAGTATTCCATATCTGCCAGTTATAATTCAGGGTTGCAGTATCAAAAGGCCTTGGCCTGTGCAATACAACAAAAGGAAGACCAAATTTTCTTGCGAGTTCCACATTTTCATTTCCTGTCTTCATCATTCTAACATGTGGTACAAAATATCCAGGCATATAGAATGACGCAAACTGGATACCATATTTATAGTCTTTTATGCATTCAAATATTCCAGCTGCCACTCTCTGAGTTGTTTCTCCCTTATCATATCCCGGAAACAATCTGTTTATGTCAGTATTATCGATACTCCAGAATCGCTTTTTTATATTGACAGAATATGGATTTGCACATGGAATGACCATAATACTCATCCCTCTCTTAATTCCACCTCGTTCCTCTATTTCCTTAAGCCTTGCTATAATCTGACTGCATACATAAATTTGTTGATATTCATTACCTCTAAGGCTTCCAACAATGCATACGGTTTTTTCACCTTCACCAAATTCATATCCCTGAACGCGAAAATCATCTCTGTATAATCCTTTAAAAGAATATAATTCATTAATTTTCATATAGTACTATTCTCCGATAATATCTATTTATCCTTTAAAATTCTTCCCATAAGTGAACCATCTTCAACCACAGGATATTCTCGCACTGTAAACAATATTCCTGATTCCGGTGCCTCTATATATGAAAGAATAGTCCCTGTCATAGGACTGATAATTTTGCCAATTAGCTCATGTTTATCAACATGTGATCCATGATCTTTTTCCTTTATATAAATACCTGAGCAGGGTGCATTAAGATAGCATACTTCTGTTCCATGCGAATCATACGAAACCATTGGATTTTTGCATAATGGAGGTATAGCATTCCATATCCCAAGCTCTGCCATCATTGAAAAAATCCCATCCGTTAATTGCATACCATAATCTCTCGTAATCCGCATTCCGACTCCCATTTCTATTACAAGAGTTTTGGTTCCGGTACTGTTTAAAGAATATGCAAGTGTCGATTCAAGTACTGTACTCGCCCCATGTATCCATATTAGATCCATATTAGATTTAAGAGCGATAGGTAATAATGAATCCTGGTCTAATTCATTAATTCTTATTTGTGGAATTTCCGTCAAAAAAATATTACTAGCATGAATATCAATAACTAAATCAGCACCCTTTAGTTCTTCAATAATTTTGGCTGCCAGATACTCATTCATATCACCTTCAAAATTTCCGGGGAAAATCCTGTTCATATCCAAATCAAACGCCGGTATTCCCCTTGTTACAGAATCCATTCCAAATGGATTCATTGATGGATAAATATCTATAATTCCATCTAAGGCACTTTCCAATTCCTTTATACGCCTTGAAACTTCATAACAAACAAACTGTCCTTCAAGCTCGTCTCCATGTATACCAGTAACAATACAGATTCTTTTCTTTTTATAGTCCCCAGCGGATTCTATATGATGTTTTTTTATAAAAAATTCTTCCCCTACAGGAAGCGGTATCCTTACTACATCTTCTACCTGATTAATCATTTTTGTCGTTAACTTCCTCATATACAAATACTGATATTTCTTGATTTTGAATAACATTTCCAATAAAAATACCCTGATTTACAAGGCAGTCACTGTAATCTCTACCATTGGATATTTTAATGTATTCATCATCTACTCTTTTGTTATTGGTTGGGTCAAAGCCTATCCATTTGTTATCATCCCATACTTCAACCCATGCATGAGAACTTCCCTCTCCAAGCATCATTCCTGTAACATACCTGCATGGTATTTTCTCCATCCTGCAAATAGCTAACATTACATGTGCATAATCCTGACATACACCTCCACCTTTATTCAAAACCTCTTCTGCTGTTGTTTCCATAACAGTAAGACCTTGCTTATATGTAAGCTTCTCATATATCTTTTGCATTATCAGATGTGCAGTCGAATCTGTACTACTATTTTTTTCTGATGACAGGATAACTTTATGAAAACTCTTTAATTTCTCTCCCGGCTCTGTAATTTGAGTCTGATATCTATACATTCCAACCTTATGTAATTCTTTTGCCCCCTCATATTCAGAAAGACCTGTAATTGCAACGCCTTCCAAATCAAAGCCAAAGCTCTGATGATATTCTCCCGCATAACCAAATAATGTAATATTTCCATGAGAATCAATATTCTCACTATTAATATGATCAGGATATACAGATACTGAATAGTTCTCTATTATCTGAGAATCAGTATCACGCGGAATACATTTAAGTGTAAATCTGTGGTTACAAACCTTATTGCTGAAGGACAATTTCATATGATACTGAAATCGTAATCTTTTCACTATTCATCTCCTACCAGATTTTCAATTGACTCAATCAAACTGCCATACGGAAGCTCATCCAGTTGTACCAGATAATTAACATGAGCAAGCATTTTGTGATTATATCTCATCCCGCTTTTATCAATCCTGTTTAAAAGTCGTTTTGCCTCTCGTCTAAGTTTCTCTGGTTCTTCTTTCATTCTTGCGTAAAGATCTATTCTCTCTACTATTTTTCCAACTTTTATAATATTTCTAATCTGCGATTCATCTATAGCATCATCTGCAAGTCCCCAAAAAGCTGCAATATTATCTGTAACTTTCTGAAGCCCTATCAAAGGTGCCTTTGATATAGTTGCTTTTTTCATCGCATATACAGCAAGCTGAATATATGATAATGTATCGCTTCCTATCTCTTCCCTCAGTACTATAGCATTGTCATATGCTCTCATGAGATTTGAAAAAATAGAGTTTTCATCATCCAGGCTAAAACAATATTTTTGGCTAAAGTCCTCCCTTGAGCTGTATATATTAGGAATATCCTGCCGTTTACAAAATTCAGAATACTCATATTCATCCATATCTATTATTGAATCAAATCTATTTTCAA
The DNA here is from genome assembly GCA_024688095.1 of Butyrivibrio sp. Lineage (GTDB taxonomy): Bacteria > Bacillota > Clostridia > Lachnospirales > Lachnospiraceae > Butyrivibrio. The sequence continues at coordinate 1,880 of JAILEJ010000160.1, read as the reverse complement.
ATATTTTTATGGTTGAATACACTCTTTCAGTATATCTTCCAAGCCAAAACAACTTGTCTGTGTTTTCTATTGAGATAATACCCATGTGTCTTTAAAACCTCCTCCTTGAGAAGAATTAACTATGAACGAATCAGGATTTCTGGAAAATCTGGTCAAACCACTTTTCCATACCATTGGCTCCTCAGCCATAAGCACAAACGCTCTTAAATCAGCTTTTCTAGGTAATAGCTTTCCATTGTCCATAATATCTATATCTATAAAATCAATTACATTTTGAGCTATAAATCTTCTAGGTTCATTTTTAAGCATTTCTTTGAATCTGACTTTTTCTTCTGATGAGAGTTTATTTCCAAATACAACTCCATATCCTCCAGCTTCAGCCACATCCTTTATAACAAGATCATCAAAATTATCCATCACATATTTCATATCTTTTTCGTAATAAGGAAGGAACGTTGGGGCATTATTCAAAACCGCTTCTTCTCCAAGATAGTATTTAATCATTTTAGGAACAAAATAATATATTCCCTTATCATCAGCCACTCCATTTCCCGGTGCATTTATAAGTGCGACGTTTCCTTTTCTGTATATGTCAAAAATATGTGGTATTCCTATTACAGATTCTTTATTAAAATTCATTGGATCAAGATACTCATCGGAAATGCGTCGATAAACTGCTCCAACTCTCTCTTTTCTTCCAGAATAATCAATAAAGTACAGTTTATCGTTCTCTACAATAAGCTCCTTACCGGTCACAAGATGTGCTCCTGTTTTTTCTGCAAGATAAGAATGCTCAAAATAAGCTGCATTATATCTTCCCGGAGAAAGAATAACCGTATGTCCTCCAATATTTACATGATCCATTGTTTTCCTAAGAAGCTGGGCATAATTCCTATTATCTTCAATATGCTTACCGGCAAATAAATTTGGAGCACTACGTCTTGATATTCCTCTGGCTATCATGGGATACGATGCCCCGGATGGTATACGCAGATTATCCTCAAGCACATACCAGATTCCATCCTTGCTTTGGACAAGATCTATTCCAGAAATATGTGAGTATACACCTTTGGGCGGTTTTATTCCCTCGCATTGAGACAGATAGCCACTTCCTGCATAAATAAATTCTTCTGGAATAACCTTATCTTTGATAATATGTTTTTCCCCATAAATATCATCAATAAATAGGTTCAAAGCTTTTACTCTCTGTTTCAAACCTTTTTCAAGATACCGAAACTCTTCTCCATCTATCACTCTTGGAATCATATCAAATGGAAAAAGCTGTTCCTTGAACTCATTATTTTTATAAATTCCAAATTTCACTCCATATCGGGCAAGCTGTTCATTTACATCTCCCACGCCAGTATATACTTCCAAGTCCTCAACATTTTTTTCTCTGTTAAAAATATCCATATAAGTAATCATGCCCCGACTCCTTTCCCACATTCTTATTTATTAATGGCCTCTGCCACAATGTGAATATATAATAAAAGCGTTTCGGTACAACCGAAACGCCTTTGTTTCAACATATTCTGAATGGAAAAATAAAGCGCTTTGATACAATAAATGTATCAAAACGCCTTTGTTTGTATTATAGTATACAATTATGCATTTTTCTTCAATAGCAATTATATCCAATTTTTCCATTGTTATTGATTAAATTAAAAGAATTATTTCACAAATAATGTTTTTAATTTATTCATTTTTAGACTTCTGACAGCATATTCTCAGCATCCTCCGCAGCTTTTACCTTATCATTCGCCTTTATAATAATACCGTCTTCATCTATAAGATATGTTGTACGTACAACACCCATTGATACTTTTCCATAAAGTTTTTTCTCTTTCCATACATCATAAGCTTCTATAACTTTTCTTTCA
>JAILEJ010000134.1 GCA_024688095.1 Butyrivibrio sp. | reverse complement strand
TAAATAGGTAAAAATTTTGATTTAAAGGATAAAAAATAAAATACATCAATTAAAAAATATCAATTGGCAAACATTAAATTCAAAAAAATAAGATTTATATCTGCAAAAAAAATACACAAAAAATCAGTGGTATTATTTGTGATTTTTACATTAAATCTTTAGAGCATCAATATACTCAAATTATTCATTACTTTTTATAATCTTGATAAATGCTTGAAAATAAAGGGGTTTCGTATATGATACGTAATCTCTTTATTTTTTGTTTAATAGAAAAAAGTATAATAAAAGAATTCTGAAATAAAAAATAAAAAATAAAATAACATTAATTATGGAATAGCATTATTGACAAAATTAAAATTAGTATTAGAATAATTTTAATAAATAAAAGAGCTTAAAAATGGTTAAGGCTCATAAATGAATTATTTAAATAAAAAGTTATTAGTAGGAAGGAATTAAGAAAATGGCAAGAGTGTATAACTTTTCAGCAGGACCGGCCGTATTACCGGAAGAAGTATTAAAGCAGGCAGCAGCAGAAATGCTTGATTTTAATGGAACAGGAATGTCTATTAATGAGATGTCTCATAGATCAAAGGCATTTGATAATGTTATCCAGACTGCAGAGCAGGATATAAGAGATCTTATGAATATCCCTGATAATTACAAAGTATTATTCCTTCAGGGCGGAGCTTCACAGCAGTTTGCAGCTGTACCTCTTAATCTTATGCAGAATAAGAAAGCTGCTTATATTGTAACTGGACAGTGGGCTAAGAAAGCTCAGCAGGAAGCAGCTAAATATCTTGACGCTCAGATTGTAGCTTCATCTGCAGATAAGACTTTTTCATATATTCCTGATTGTTCAGATCTTGATATTCCAGAAGGTGCTGATTATGTTTACATTTGTGAAAATAATACAATTTATGGAACAAAGTACAAGACACTTCCAAATACTAAAGGCCATATCCTTGTATCAGATGTTTCATCTTGCTTCTTATCAGAACCAGTTGATGTTTCAAAGTATGGTGTAATTTATGGAGGTGTTCAGAAGAACGTAGGACCTGCAGGTCTTGTTATCAGTATTATAAGAGAGGATCTTATAAGAGATGATGTTCCTGATTTTACACCTACAATGCTTAAATGGAAGACTCAGGCTGATAATGGTTCTCTTTACAACACACCTAACTGCTGGGCTATTTATATGTGTGGTCTTGTATTTAAGTGGCTTAAAGCTCAGGGCGGACTTGAAGAAATGAAGAAGAGAAATGAAGCTAAGGCTAAGGTTCTTTATGATTATCTTGATAGCAGCAAACTCTTCAAGGGGACAGTTAGAGCAGAAGACAGATCACTTATGAATGTTCCATTTGTAACTGGTGATGATGATCTTAATGCAAAATTTATTTCAGAAGCAACAGCTGCTGGACTTGTAAGTCTAAAGGGACACAGAACTGTTGGTGGTATGAGAGCAAGTATCTACAATGCAATGCCAATCGAAGGTGTTCAGAAGCTTGTTGACTTCATGGATACATTTGAAAAAGCTAATCTTAAATAATTTTAAAAAAGAATAAATATTGATTTTTTGATAAAGTACAGGAGAATATAGATGTATAAATATAAATGTTTAAATCCAATTGCAAAGATTGGTCTTAATAATTTTACAGATGAGTATCAGGCTGTTGATGCGGTAGATGATGCTGAAGGTATTCTTGTAAGAAGTGCAAATATGCTTGAAATGGAGTTTCCTGATAATCTTCTTGCAATTGCAAGAGCAGGTGCAGGTGTTAACAATATTCCACTCGACAGATGTGCTGAGAAAGGAATTGTAGTTTTTAATACACCTGGTGCAAATGCAAACGGTGTTAAAGAAATGGTTATTGCAGCTATGCTTCTTGCAAGTCGTGATATTATTGGTGGTGTTGAATGGGTTAAGTCAAATGCCGGTGATCCAGAAATTGCAAAGCTTACAGAAAAGTCAAAGAAGAAATTTGCAGGAACAGAAATAGCTGGTAAGAGACTAGGTATTATTGGTCTTGGAGCTATTGGTGTACGTGTTGCGAATGCAGCAAAGAATCTTGGAATGGAAGTATGGGGATATGATCCATATCTTTCAATTGATGCAGCATGGAGACTTTCAAGTGATGTAAAGCATGTTACTAATGTTGATGATATTTTTTCAAAATGCGATATCATTACTGTTCATGTTCCTGCTATGGATGGAACAAAGGGAATGATCAATGCTGATGCAATTGCAAAAATGAAAAAGGGTGTTATCCTTATTAATCTTGCAAGGGATATTCTTGCTAATGAAGCAGATGTACTTGCTGGAATTAATTCTGGTAAGATTAGAAAATATGTAACAGATTTCCCAAATTCAGTTACAGC
>JAILEJ010000126.1 GCA_024688095.1 Butyrivibrio sp. | reverse complement strand
CTTAAAGTTGTTAATGATACACTAGGACATGCTGCTGGTGATGAATTACTTATAGGTGCCAGTTATTGTATGAATAAAAGTTTTGGCTCATATGGAAAAATATATAGAACCGGTGGAGATGAATTTATTGTCATTCTTTTCTGTGATAATGAAAAATTAGAAGAACTGGTAAATGATTTTGAAGAAACAATGGCAAACTGGAAAGGTAAACTGGTTGATAATTTAACTATTTCATATGGTTATGTGAGTAAAGAAGAAGCACCTGAAATGTCGGTAAGAGAGCTTGCAGCTATTGCTGATAGGAGAATGTATGATGCAAAATCATCACATTACAGAAGGAAGGGAATAGACAGAAGAGGTCATCAGGATGCGCATAAGGCTTTATGTGAGATGTATACCAAGATTATGAAAATAAATATTACTGATGATACTTATCAGATAATTAATGTTGACTTATCTGAACAAACAAAGGAAAAGGGATTTTCAGATAAGATTTCAAAATGGCTTTCATCATTTGCTGAGTGTGGACAGATTCATCCGGATGATTTGAAAGAGTATCTTCATAAAACAGATGTTAGCTTCATGAGAAATTATTTTGCAGAGAATAAAACAGTTCTCAGTATTACTTATAGAAGGAAATATGGAGAAGAGTTTAAGTATTCAACAATGGATATTATCCCAGCAAATGATTATAGTAAATCAAATCAGAGCCTGTATTTATATGTGAAAAATATTGATACAAATAGGCAGGAGTAAATATTATATGGTTAGGTAAAAAGTGCTTACATGAAAGTCCATGTTAAGCACTTTTTATTTTCGGTTTCAAAAAAATATTTTAAATGCAAATAGTAATTGACAAACTACTTTAAGGATAATATATTGAATATATATTCAATGAATATATATTCAATATAAATGCGAGGCTTAAAGTATGAAAAAAGATGATAGAAAAAAGAAGATAATAATAATAGGTGGAGGTATTGCGGGTCTGTCAGCAGGAATTTATGCATTAAAAGCAGGTTTTGAAGTAGAGATTTATGAGAAAAATGCTATTCCTGGGGGAGAATGTATTGGTTGGAACAGAAAAGGCTATCATATAGATAACTGCATTCATTGGCTTACAGGAACATCAAGAGAAACGGAACTATATAATGTTTGGAAAACAGTTGGAGCATTATCAGATGATACAGAATATGCTGATATCAATTCTTTTTATACATCTTCATATAATGGGGAGAAAGCAACATTATGGAATGATCTTGAGCGTACTCAGGAGGAACTCATAGCTTTATCACCTGAAGATGAGGCAGAAATCCGGAATTTTATTCAAAATGTAGAATGGTCTAAGCAGTGTCTTATGCCGGCAAATAAACCCATGGAGATGTGGGCGCTAAAAGATTATATTGAGATGGGAAAATCTATGGCAGATTTTCCTAAGGTGATGAAGGAATTTGGAAAGATATCACTGGAAGAATATTCAAAGCGTTTCAAGTCGCCTCTATTACAAAAACTCATGTGTGACTATCTCCCAAAAACATACTGTACATACTCTTTTTTGGTATCATATGCAACAATGGCAATGGGAAATGGTGGAATTCCAATGGGAGGCTCACTTCAGATGTCGCTTCGTATGGAGAAAACTTTTAAAGAAGCGGGTGGAAAGATTTTTTACAATAAAAGTATTAATAAAATATTGCTTAATAAAAAGATTGCAACAGGAATAGAACTAGCTGATGGTATGGTGGTAAAAGGAGATTATATCATTCCTACAGTTGATACACATGTGCTTTTTGACAAATTATTACCTGCAAAATATATGCCCAAAAAACTGCAGACAGCTTATGATAAACCATTGACATACCCAGCAACCAGTGGATTTCAGGTGGCATTTGCTGTAGGTGAGAAGTTTAATGAGGGTGAGACGATTTTTGTAGATATTGATCCTGTCAAAATTGGGAATTCAATATATGACAGAATGTATGTCAAAAGTTATGGATATGATAAGATATTTATAAAGGATGGAAAGCAGGTTATTCAGACTTGCATTTCTCAGACTGATGTAGATTATACATATTGGAAGAGCCTATCAAAAGAAGAGTATTCTTTAGTAAAAGATAGACTT
>JAILEJ010000091.1 GCA_024688095.1 Butyrivibrio sp. | reverse complement strand
ATCTTGACAAATGCATTAGATTTAAATGTCTCAATATCTTCTGAATTTATTACAATTTTCTTCAGCTTCTTACAATTATAGAAAGCATTTTTACCAATTACAGTAATTCTTGTTCCAAGAGTTACCTTTACAAGCTTTTTATAGTTTTTAAATGCTCCGTCACAAATTCTGACAATTGGATATTTCCTTCCATCAATAGTAACTTTATCTCCAATAGTAAGACTTGTAATCTTTTTATTTGTAGCTCCCTTAACACCTACTGTTTTTTTACTCAAAGCTTTGTACTTGATTCCATCAACCGTATAGACTTTTCCAGTTGTAAGATACGAGCCCTCTGACTCTTCATCATCTGTGTCTTCATCATCATCGTCTGTATAAGAACTATATTTAGGCCAATATGTGTTTTTGGCAAGGTTACCTCTATACTGAGCTTTAGATTCAGCATTTGCTGGCTTTTCATAATTTATACAGAAATAATATCCTACATTATATGCACCGTTCTCTGTATTTGAAGCATCTACATTATCGTTATTGTCATAAATGATTCCATAAGTTACAGTATATACATTTGAAAGCTCATATGTAAGGAAATGAAGCTGCCCTTCAAGTGTAGTCCAGTCATATCCATTAGCATTACAGTATGTTTTCATATCTGTCCATCTACTACTATGCCATTGACAAATACCATAACTTGTTCCACCATCTCCAAGTGCTTTAGGATTAAAATTAGATTCTGCTCTGACATTGCCAAGAATACCGCATGCAGCAGCATTAGAAAGACCCATTTCATCCTTTAAATAATAAAAAATCTGTTCTTCGACACTATCACCTCGTAAGCTTGCCTTTGAAGTAAATGCATTAAATTGCATTACACAAACAACAGCTACCATAAAAATAATTGTCTTAAAACAGACTTCAATCAGATTTGTTTTTTTCATAAAAACCCACCTCAAAACTTCTTTCTAAAAACTTTTTCCACCAAATGTAATGACCGTAGATAGTCACTTATATTTATAATACTACATATGTAAAATTAATGCACCATTAAAAGTCCATTTTTATTAGACTTTTAAATAATATTAATATCTATAATTCAAAATTTGATTTTCTACAGAGAATTCCGTCTACAAAAATCAAATCCCAAAACAAATAATAAAAGCAAACATCAAATACAATCATTAAAACAAACCTTAAAGCAAACCTTAAAGCAAACACCAAATGCAATCATTAAAACAAACCTTAAAACAAACACCACAACAAATATTAAAACTTACATTAAATATAAAAATAGCATACAGACCTTAAATCCGTATGCTATCTTTTTAATATTTATTATCCGTATTTGCTCATACCCATAAACAGGTAAAAGAAAAAATTCTTTGCGCCAATCGATTATTCGCCTGTAATACCAGTTCTGTCGATACTTTCTACAAAATATCTCTGTAGTATGAAATACATTATAAGAAGTGGCAAAATTGAAAGCATTGTACCTGCCATACTTATTGATTCATTAAGATTTGTTGCAGCATTTGTAGCAGTAGTTGCGTAGCTTGAGAAGTTTGATGCAAAGTTATCAAGCTGAATTACAAGTGTTGTCCATCCTGATGAAGTAAGTACACCATGTACATACATTTCTGTAAGATATGATTCATTCCAGTACCAAACAAATGAGAACAGTGTAACTGTAATAAGTGCCGGTGTTGCAGATGGGAGTGAAATCTGAAGGAATGATTTAAAATATCCTGCTCCATCAATCTGTGCTGCCTCTATCAGAACTTTAGGTACCTGTTTAAAGAACTGATAGAAAATCAATATAAATATCGGTGCATTTATTCCCATGCCAAGCAGGGAAGGAATTACAAATGCCCATAATGTTCCAAGAATTTTCAGATTTGAATACATTACATATGTAGGTATCATTGTAATCTGACTTGGAAGTACAAAAGTAAAGATGATAATTGCAAGTACAATCTTTTTACCAGGGAAATCAAATCTGGCAAGTCCGTATCCAATAAGTGAACATGATACTACGTTACATAATGTCGGAAGTCCTGCAATTATAACACTCTGTAAAAATGACTTCCAGAAATCCATACTGCTTGCAGCCTGTAAATAGTTTGAAATATTAAGTGTACTTGGAATCCAGCTTATTGATGAATCAAGCAGATCATCAAGTGACATAAAGCTCTTACTTACCATGTATAAAATTGGGTAAATATAAATAAATCCGATACAGATAAGAAGTGCATATATAACAAACATCTTTATAAAGCCTTCTTTTTCCTTTGATCCCATAAGGAATCGATTTACCTTTTCTTTAGTAATATTCTTATACCATGGTCCCTGAGGAGCCAATGCTTTAGTAGTCGCCTGAGCCGTCATAGGTCTTGTATTTGCCCTTTGCTCTGTTTCTTTCGATCTTCTTTTCATTGCGTGCGCTCCTCCTTTCTATCTTTCTAACTTCACGAGCTTCTTTTTTCATCTGTCTCTTAGCTTTCTTAACCTGTTTCTCATATACATCCTTCTTTGCAAGGAATAAAGCTCCAAAGAGTCCTACAAGAAGAAGTACTACCAATGAATACATCCATGCCATTGCTGATGCATATCCGTATCCTTTTTCCTGAATTCCTGAGAACATTGATGCTTTAATAAGTTCAATAATCTCATTCTGATCATTATTTGAAATAAATACTATTGTATATACACAGTTAAGGAGAATAAGCGGCTTGATTGTTGGAAGTGTAATCTTCCAGAAACATTCCCATCCTGAACCGCCATCAATCTGTGCTGCTTCATACATAGATCTGTCAATCTTCTGCAAACCTGAAAGGAATATCAAAATCTGAACTCCTGAATACCAGAGGATCATAACCATATTTTCAAACAGTTCTGATATTGGTTCTGCCAGAGCCATTGGTAAAAAGCTCTGGATAGCTCCCGTAATTGACTGTGTATCAATAGCTGTAATACTTCCTGCTCCCTGTGAAGTGAGCATTCCAAGTATTGGTCCACTTACTATGATAACCGGAATAAAGAATATCATTCTAAAGAATCCTCTAAACTTGATCTTCTCATTCAGCATTATCGCAATAATAAGTGCGAATACTACGATTACAGGTACAGAGATAATTGTTGATGTCAGATAGTCTATCAGCTGTGTCGGAAAATCTGCATCCGCAAGTAATATCTCAGTATAATTACCATACCCTACAAAATTGAAGTTCTTTCCTATAGGGGTAATTCTTATGTTATTTAGTGAATAATAGAAAGATGTGATAAGTGGATAAGCCAGAAATACACATGCACCTATTAACCACGGTATTATGAAGATTACGCCTGTGATAGCTTCACGTTGTGCCAGTCTGCCAGGCTTTATCTTCTTTTTAATTTTCTTTTCCTGCTTTTTAAGAGCCTTGCTCTCAGCGGAAACCTTTAAATCACTCATGCCTATACCTCTTTTTACTTATGAAAACTGGTTTACTGGTTATGTTTATTTAATCTGATAAGACATAGCATCTACAGTCAATCCATCAACTGAAACACTTTCATTTGTGTAGTTAACATATATAACCGTTCCATTATCATAAGTTACTTTAGTTACTCCGTTATCCATCTTTTCATGATCTGAAATGTGAGCTCCTTCAACTGCATTAGCTACTGCTCTAAGCTCTGTATCATATGAAATGATTGAATCACGATAAGTACTATATTCTGTACTATACAAATCAGAAGAATTTGTATAAATCAGTGCAGATGAGTTTTCATAGGTTACATAGAATGAAGGATAAACTCCTGATTCCACCATCTGCAGGAAGAACTCTGTTTTGTTTGCTTCGAAATTAACATAATCAGAATACATAGGAATGATTCCCTTAAGTACCATTGAAAGGAAAGGAACTTCCTCATCAACATACATATAATCTGATGAACCAAGTGGCATATCAAGGAATGCATCTGTATAATCCCAAAGATATGCAAAAGGCTGTTCAAGTACAAGGTCAACATTTTCATCCATTCCGGCTACAGTGTCAAGAACCGCATTTGCTGTATCATATCTTGTGTAATAACTTCCCTGTGAGCTGAATGAGAAAATATTATCTGTAACTCCTGCAAGTGCAAGATTATTAACACCCTTATTTGTATATGACTTTACAAATTTCTGTAGTGTTGACTGCATCTTACCTGGAAGCAGATAATAAAACAAATCATAAACCTGCTCGTTCACTTCTTCTTTAAGAGTTCTCTTGTTTATTTTCTTTACAACATTAAATGTAGTTGTATTTGTTCTTGCATTAACCCTAAGAGCATCATTATAAAGATATATATTATATCCATTATCTGCAGAATTCTTTATAAGGCTTGTAAGTGAACCTGTACCTCCAATACTTGAATCAGCTTTATAGCTTGTAATTGGTACATTATAAATTCCACCTTTTTGCCATCCCTTATATACAGAAAGAAGTGATGATACTCCGGCTGACTGCAGATCAGAATATATTTCTTCAATATTATCTGTTGTAGTCATTGGTACTGATTTTGTTCCCATAAGGAATTCTTCTCTGTCTGAACCAAGGAAATCAACTCTTGTGTTATATCCTGTATCCTTAATCTGAACAAGATTATTATCAAGAAGATAATTTCTATATGCAACAGCCATTCCTGAATAATCAGCCGCTTCATTTTCAAGAAGCATATATCTTACCTGAAGATCAGTATGTGTTCTATCTGCTTCAACGCTTGTCATAGTACCTGAATTTGACTGATTAAGAGGCTGTACATATATATCTCTGACCATAAACTTGGCAAAGCATCTGTTGTAGTTAACCATAACCCCATTTGGATGGGCTTCTACACTTGCTCTTTTCTCGCCTTCTTCTACGATAGCAAGATAACCAAGCTGATCATCTGTATGAGCCATACCAAATACAGGAGCAATGATATCATTTGTATCTACTACGGTGTCATACTTACTCCACAGATAATTAGAAACTGAAGAATCTGTAAATCCTGCATCAGTACCATATATCATCTGTGAAAAACCTGTTGAATATCTGCCTTCTTTATTATCCAGGTAAATCAGAGCACCATTTCCGTCAGGAACCAGCATATATCCATTCTGATCATCCATATACGTATAACCCATGAATGGGAACAGGCTGACAGTTGAAATGTATGTTCCTTCTTTTTCCTCGACTATTGAATCATCTGGAACATTTACAACGAGATTATCTCCCTCAAGAGTAATATTTACTGTAAGTCCAAATTTATATTCATTCCAATAAATCTTGGCAGATACACCATTATCAATCTTAGTAGTTTCAATTTTATTTGATGTTGAAATCATATCTACCTGATATGTATTAGTTGTTCCTATGATTGCTGATAAAACAATTCCGGATTTCATATATGCATTCCAGGTAGTATTTGATGCACCATCATCAAGTTCATCACTAAGTGTTGTTTCCAAAAACTTTCCTGTTGATTTATTTTCAAGTATTACTGAAAGTCTTGGTTCATAGTAATACATTTTGTACGTATCACTTTCAGCAACCATTTCGTAATCATCTATTGTGATCCATTCAGATTCTGCAACCTTACCTGTAGCACCCTCCATGATTACTTCGCCGTCTTCATTGACTGTTTCTCCGTTTGCTTCAGCACCTGCACCTGCTTCTGGCTGCTCTGCAGTCTCTCCTTCAGCAGTTTCTGCTGTTTCAGTACCTTCTGCAGCAGCTTCAGTTGTCTGTTCTGAAGCCATTACAACACCGGCTGCCGGAGTAATTGTATATGTTGTTAATGCTGCACTCAAAACTCCAAGTGCAATGAGCTTTTTAATATTAGTAGCCAAGCCTATACACCACCTCTCCGACTATTGCACTGATAAACTGGAATACCTGTGCCCAAAGTACATATACAATGAATATCAAAAGTGCCATGATAAGAATTGTAAATACTGTGAGACAAATAACCTTAAAGGTTTCTCCAGGTGTATAGTCATTTACTTCTTTTATAGCTATGATAGCAAGTACAATTATCCAACCGATCATTACGAACTGAGCAAGAGTTATAAGGAACTGCTCGTTCTCAGTAAGCACATGAGAAAGGATAAATATAATAGGTGTAATAATGATGTATGGACGAAGACTATATATGAAATATGTATAAATCTTCTTTACTGTTGATTCACCATCATTGATTGTACATACAAGATAGTGACAAGCAGTAAGTGCAAAAACAACAATTATTATCTGTCCGATATCAGAGAAAATCTCAAATCTGCCTTCTCTTATAGTTTTCTGTAAGAATCCACATAAATATTTGTTAATAACAAATTCAGCAGTAAAGATTACAAGTATGATTGTTGGTGCAATCCATGAAGCTCTGCCTTCTCTTGCAATTCCATAAGAACCATCAAATGGATGTTTTGCAAAATACTTAGTATATAAAAGATTACTTATAACTGTGTTTTCTTTTTTCTTATTCCACCAGTTCTTTGGTCCGGCAAGAATGTTTTTCTTCTTATCATAATACTTGATAATTTTCCATGCAGCCCACAAAAAAACTATTAGAAAAATCGCTGTTACAATGTTCTTTTTCAGCCATGTATTTCTTACTTCCCAGAAAGCATCCGAATAACCTTCATAATCTTTGGCAAGCTTTGCATACTTTAAAGCCATTGCATAGTTTTCTTCCTGGAAATATGCACGTCCCATAGCCTGGTTTGCATAATCAAACATACTGTTCATTTCCAGAACCTTTGTAAGTGGCTCTTTACTTTCTGTATAACGTCCCTTTGAATAAAGATAAAGTGCGTTATGAAGAAGTTCTGTAAATTCAGTAGGTTCATATACCTGAATCTGATTCTTGTCTGCATCTAGAAGATAAATTCTATCTTCTGTGTCTACATCAATTGCAGAAACAAGTGTTGAAAGACCAACTCGCTGTGTACCATCATCAAGACCGCCGAATACATAAAGAAGTTCACCATCGTTATTGTATTCGTATATGAATCCTTGCTGATCTGCTACATAGAGGTTATCATGATTACCTGCCGCGATAGCTGCCGGAATCTCAGGATATCTTTCTGTACCATCAATTAGATCGTTACCAGCTATGTTAAGTCTCTTAATTGTACTTTCCTTATCACCACGAGTTACTGTGTAAATAAGGCCTTTATCATCAATAGCGTGATTATCAGGAGTTGATGGAATATTACTTACCATCTTCGCTCTCTGTTCATCTGTAAGAATTGCTCTGTAAATAATTGTCTGTAAGCTGGTTGATGCAAAGTTTGTTCCAAAATATCCAAGGAACGTTCCGCCTTCCTGTGGAGATATTTCTACGATACCATTTGTATTTGATTCACAGATTACAAACATAATACCTGCATCATTTACAACTATCTTAATAGGAAGGAATGATAACTCATCACCATACAAAGGACTGTCAGGCTTTGTATATGTATTAAGAAGAGTTCCATCTGCATCAAATTCGAATACAGCCATTGCATCTCTGTCAGCAACATATACATGCTTATCATCTGTAACAAAAACGCCCTTAGGTGTTACCAGAGTTCCCTCACCAATTGTCTTAATCTCATTACTATTTATATCACCGACAACAATTCTTGCATTACCGGTATCAGCAACATAGATTTCCCCATCCTCAGTTACACACAAATCACTTGGTGCGCTAAGGAAGTTATCACCAAATTTTGTAATTGTCTCATATGCCAGGTAGGCTGTCTGCGTCTCCTGAACAGAACCATAACCATCAACAGTATAGGTTTTGTATGGAGTTTCAGCTTTTACTGATGTTACGCTGCTTGTAACAGTTACCAGAAAGGTTCCTATTGCAAGAAGTGCAGAGACAATATTTCGTTTTGAGAATAATGTTCTCTTTTTCATAACCCTCTTGTTTTCTCCTTAAATTGATTTAAGCCATTATAGTAAATAAAACTTCTTATTTAATACCTGAATTTGCCATCGTGTTCATAACACTATTCTGTAAGATAATGAATAACACTAAGTTAGGTACAAATAATATCAGTGATGCTGCCGCAGCCATACCTTGTCCTGATACGGTGTTATTAGCATTGACAAGAGAGTTCATGTAAAATGTCAATGTTTTCATTGAGTCATCATTGATGTAATAGTTTGATGTTTCCATATTTGTCCAAACCTGCTGGAATACAAGTATTGCAGCAGTTGCTATAGCTGGCTTTATCATAGGAATAATAATTTTACGGTAAACCTGGAAATCTGTTGCACCATCCATGTATGCAGCTTCGATAAGCGAATCTGGAACCTGTTCCACGAACTGTTTTACCAGGAAAAGAGCTACCGGATATGCAACAAGTGGAAGTACATGAGCAAGTGTATTATCAATAAGTCCAAGGTTACAAATTACAAGATATCTCGGAATCAAAACCGCTGTTGCTACGAACATAAGAGCCAACTGGTTGATCTGAATCATCATGTTTCTGCCTTTAAATTTAATCTTTGAAAGAGCAAAGGCTGCACATGTTGTAAAAAACAATGATAAACCAACTGTAAGTACAGTAACTATTGTACTGTTAAATATATATCTGCTAAGTGGAACACCTGATGTTCTTGAAAATTTTACAAGCTTTGTAAAGTTTTCAAGTGTAGGCTTTTTTACAAAGAATGTTGGTGGGAAAGCAAAAAGCTCATCCATTGGTTTAAATGCATGGTTTGCAATAAATATGATCGGCAGTGCCATGAAAATTACCAGAGGAAGGATTATAGCTATAATCTTCAGCTGTCCAACTTCAAACTTATCAGGGTTAATTCTTTTTCCTTTATATGCCATCTGTTTTTCCTCCCTTTAGAATTCGTCTTTTTCTGTAAGTAATCCATTTGCTGCCTTTGAGAAGAGCTGTACGATCAGAAGAAGTACTACTGATACAGCAGCTGCGTATCCCATTTCATATCTCTGGAAACCATAGTCCTCGATATGGTTAACAATAAGCTGTGCTGCATATCCAGGTGAAGGATTTCCTGTAAGAAGTGTAGAAATAAGTCCGTTCTGGAATGCATTAACTATTGCCATAACTGCTGCGAACAACATCTGTGGTTTCATCTGAGGAATTGTTATATAAATCATTTCCTGAAATCTATTATGTACACCATCGATTGCTGCCGCTTCATAAAGTGATTCATCCGAGTTAAGAATACCTGCGATCATTGAAAGGAAGCCAATACCCATTGATGACCACAAACCAATAATGATAACTATTGGAAGCAGGAAGTTTGTATTAACCAGCCATACAATAGGATCTGTTATAACACCAAGGCTCATAAGCCAACTGTTAAGAAGTCCTGTCTGGTCACCCGAGAAAATAACCTTCCACAAAACTGTCATTGCTACACCAGTTGTCATACTTGGTGAATATAATATAAGAGCAAAAACTGTTCTTGGAAGTTTTGGCAGGTTACATAGTGCCCATGCCAGTATGAAGGATAATATATATCCTCCAATACCAACCACAACAGCATACACTACTGTGTTAGGCAATACGTACTGCATGAAAACTTCATCACTTGTTATAAGTGTTATGTAATTCAGGAATCCAACCCATGTTGGAAACTCAATCGCATTAAAGTTTGTAAATGATAAGATTACAGCCAGCAAAACAGGAATGAGAATGAATATCATGAATACTAATGCATAAGGTGCTACAAAAAGGTATCCATTCTTATTATTGTTTCTTTTGGCTATTTTATTCGGCTTTAAAACCGCCTTATTGTTAGTAGCCTGTTCGCTCATTTTTTCCTCCACGTTTATAAGTTATTACTTTTAGTCTTCTGTACTTCGTCCCAAAAGTTCACATTCACTCTCATAAGTTGGTATCTCGTATTCTTCTATTACATTTCCCTCAGAATCATTGAATCCAAATTCTTCAAGTTTTCTGTCAAACTCACGATTTATGTTCTTAACAGCCTCATCTATTCTTGTCTGTTCATTAGAACCGTTAACAACTATATCGTTGAATGCATTACTCATCTCACGTTCGAGGAGATATGTACCAGGAACTCTTGCGATATCTTTTACATTCTTTGCGAATTCCATAATAACTTCTTTATCATCTGTATCCCATGGAAGCTGAGCAAGTGCTTCCATATTTGCTGTTGGCCACATATATTCATCACCATATGTAATCTGAAGTGTCTGTCCGAATTCAGCCTGAACTTCAGTTGATGACCACCACTTAACAAACTGCCAAGCTTTTTCTTCTCTATCTGAATCACTCTTGAAGATAACCGAACTTTCAGCACAACCGCATGTACTTCTGTCGATTGTTCCATCTTCCTGTAATGTTCCAGGTGCAAGTGCTATCTCCCATGAACTTGCAAGTTCAGGAGCTGCATTTGTAAGAAGGTTATATGCTGCATAATCTGCTATTCCAATAGGAAGATCTCCGTTTCTGAAATGCTGATAATAGTTATCAATATTTACATCGAGATCATAAATTGTAAACAATTCTGTAAGTTCTGTGAAACCTTCAACTGCTGCTTCACTTCCAAGTGCTGTTCCCTGTGAAGCTGTTCCATAATATAATGAACCACCATTCTGCATGATCAGTGGAGTTGTACCATGGAAGTTTCTCATCTGTATCATACCTGCTGTAGGATAGTAGAAATTCAATCCTCTCATCTGCAGATCAGGAAGCATATCGATTACATCAGTCATTGTCTGCGGAACTTCAAGTCCTAACTTATCCATGATATCTGTTCTATAAAACAGTACCCAGAAGTTTGTTGTCTCAGGCATTGAGTAAACACTGTCACCAATTGTTCCTGTCATAAAATATCCAGGTTCATAAGGTGCTGCAACATCCTGAAAATCTCCAAACTGTGTCATATCAACAAGTGCACCTCTGACTGCAAGTTCATAAGGAATTGTATAATTAATACCTGTTGCTACATCCGGTGCATTTCCTGATGAATTTGCAAGTACCAGCTTGTACTGGTCTGGCATAATACTGATATCAACTTCTATTCCCGTCTCAGGAGTGAAGTATTCATCGATCATTTTCTGCATTATCTGAATGTATTGACTTGATCGGTTTACCCAAACCTGTAAATGTTCAGGATCAGTATTACTTGTTGAATAAGCCTTCTCTGTATAAGAAGCAATGAATCTTGAAATATTCATCGACAGTGATGCGAATATATTTGGTCTTCCCGGAAGTTTTGCATCTTCTTGATAAATATATAATCTGTCAATTGCAAGATCATTTGCTATAAGGTTATCGATTGCTGTTGCAAGATAATGGTTGACTGAGTTAGTACTTGTTGATAACTCTCCGATACGATATGGTATCTCATCAGGATTATCTGCCAGTGATCTAAGCTGTTTAGCTGCAATTATGAGTGATGACATAACAGCAACTGTTGTATCACTATCACTATATATAAGGCAGTCTTTTTCAAGCTGTTCCAGCTGCTCAGCATATGAATAAAGCTGATCCTCAAGTCCCGGTATGTATCTTGAAAGTTTCAAGTCTCTGTATTTATCTGAATTTGTACCGGCTACTTTTGTGATTTCAAGTGCCAGATCATTAACACCTGACATTATTACATCAATCTGTTCCATTACATTGCATATTGGATTCATGCTGATTGTATATGAAATTGTGTGGGTTCCTTTTGTAAGATGAACACTAAGATTATTTCCGTCATCATCTTCAAGTGTTTCAACTCTGTACTTTGTACTATATGCAAGAGGATAAGCTTCAAATTCCGTATTAGGAATCTCACCATCAATTCTTACATCTACAAATACAGGAAAGTCTGTTTTTTCTGACTGTCTATAGTTAAGTGCCAGATAATAGTCACCTTCCTCAGGAGCTTCAAACTCGTAGCTTACCATCTGCCCTGCTGTATCAAAAGAATCAGAATCAATAGTATTAAGCACTGTATCTGTTACTTCATATGGATCAAGGCTTGTATCATACTCAGCGACACCATGAATTGATGAATCATTTGATAATGTAAAGTTCTCACCCTGAAGCTCTATAAGATTACTTCCTGTCGCTACAGTAGATGATGTATAAGCCGGTGTCTCATATGGAGCTACAAGTGATACTCCGCCAAGAAGGAAATTACCTTCATTTACAGAAATCTTTATGACATGTTCTCCAGCAGATAACTGAAGCTTAAGTGGTGCTGAATGTCTGTAACTCGAATCAAGAAGATACTGATTTTCCCACTGAATAAGTTTATTAGGAACTGTAACAACCTGATTGTTGTATCTGTCAAATGATGGCTCTGCGTCAGGCTGCCAGGTTGTCTCAAGTTCCATATTTCTGCATTCATAAAATGGATATGTTCCATCAACCTGCATTGCAAGCTCAATAGGAAGAATTGATTCATCATATGAAAGATAATTAAACTGGAGCAAATACAATCCATCCTGTGGCACGTTGATTTTCAGTTCTACGGTGTCATCAATAGAAAGATCAGCTACCTGTGCTGCACCTTCATATTCTTTTGTATCAGATGTTAAAAAGCTGGTATCTGATATAGTATCCTGAGCTTGAAAATCAATTACATCTCCAGTGTAATCAGAGTATGTATACTCTGCGCTCACATTTGAGTAGTTACTGCTAAGTCTTTCACTGGAATACTCTTCAGATTCTGTGCTTTCTTCAGTGGTTGCATCCGCAACATCTGTGCTCTCAGTTTCTTCAGATGTTTCTGTTGTCTCATCTGTATCCTCAGCTTCCTCAGATGCTTCCTCTGTTTCATCTGTGCTTTCAGCCTCTTCAGATGTTTCATCTGTCTCATCTGTGCTTTCAGCTTCTTCAGATGTTTTCTCTGTCTCATCTGCGTTTTCGCTTTCTTCAGATGATGCTTCTGTGTCAGAAGATGCTTCAACCCCCTCGGATGCCAGAACGTTATAATCCAATGTTCCCAGAGCTGTGCCCGCGAACATTGTAGATACCAGTCCCAGAGAAATTAGCTTTTGAAGTCTTTTCTTCCCCATATCAATCTCCATTCCAAAATGTTTGCTTCATATAATTTATAATTTTTTAAAATACTTTAGCTTTTTTTATATTACTATTATAATAGTCAAAAGTCAATGTCATGTACATTGATATTCTAACTATTATGCATCAATTTTAACATATTTTATTTAGTTTTTCTTAAAATAGTTCACAACAAAACCTGAATTTTAGGTTTATCTAATATAACTTATGCCTAAAAGCAATCACTTTTTTACACCAATTCGTTTGCGCTCATTTTGAAGCCCTTTATTCATCGGGTTTTTGGCGTTTTGTGCAAAATCGTCAATTTGCACAAAAAAACAACGTCATTTTCTCTGTCGAAAATGACGTTGTCATTTAAAAATTCAACTTTATTTTAGTCTTCTTCTAATCACTATAATGCCGTATATAACAGAAGTAATAATAGCCAGAACAATAGATGCATGTAATATCCAGTCAAAAGTAACATGCCATATATTAAGAAGTATAAGTGAAAGTACAAGCAAAAATACTATCCAATATACAAATCCGCAAGCAGATACAACTATCCACTGCAATAAACTTAATAATAAATCCTTAGCTTTTTCAAATCTGTTATCCACCATTTCACTCCTATCTGATCAATCAGTATTTAACACCCCATACTGACTCATTCTGACCAACAGCTGTAAATACAGTAACTTCTGTTCCTGCCTCATCAAGCTGTTTACAGAATACACCACTGTAGGTCTGATCATTCATAGTAATTGTCATATAATAAGTACCATTTTTTGTAGTCCATGTACCAATCTGACCATCTTTACTATATACATTTCCTCTATCAGTAAGCTCGATCATTTCTGGCTCAGCTATTACATTATCAATATTTGTTCCCTGATTAATGAAGTAGTATTCACCAGCAACATCTTTTTTACTATAACCTGACTCTGAAATTGTCTCACCATCTGTCTGATATGGCAACATGCATGGCCATCCTTCTTCATTAAGGAAGTACTGTTTAACTCTGTCAGAAAAAACTTCGCCCTTGCCATCAAATCTCGTATGATATGCAATGTATTTCTTACCATCATCATCTATGAAGGCTGAATTATGTCCTGTAGCCTTATATGCATTTGTAAGGCTTGGGAGGTAATAGTTGCCTGAAAGCTTAAGTCCAAAATATGCATGATTTCCAGATGATATAAATGGAGTCTGGTCGTTCATGTCAACATAGTCACCATTTATCTCTTTAGAACGGAATACTCTGATCTGGTAACCTCCATCAGCAACAAGTCCGCCATATGAAACATACAGATAATAATAATCTGAATCCGGATCATATAAGATATATGGTCCTTCGATTGACTTATGTCCACCACCAAGGAGTTTTTTACCAAAATATGCATCAACAAGATTATCAGGATCTGCCTCAGGATGAATTACCTGACCTGTTGTTTCATCAATTTCAAGAATGAATATTCCACCTGACCATGATCCATAAACCATCCACAATTTGCCATCTTTATCAGTGACTATTGTTGGATCAAGCGCATTTGGATATTCATCAAAATTATATTCAGAACCTTTTACATAGTTTTCAAGTGCATAATCCTCTGTTACATAATCATATACATCTGTATATTCAAGTGTATCAGGTGTAAGTCCTGAGTAAATAAGGTTTCCTCCAAACTCATAAGGTCCGTTGATACTTTCTGCAGTTGCAAATTCAAGTGTTGAAGCATTCCAGGTTGATGATGTGCAATAATAAAGGTAATAAAGCCCTGTTGTTTCATTATAGAAAACATCAGGCGCCCAAAGATGTACGCCACCATCATCAGTAGGTACTATACTATCGCCTTTTCCTGTATACTCAAAAACTCTTGAATCAGCCATAAGTTCTCCATAAACAGGATTGTTATCGCTATATCCGTTTCCAAGGAATGACCACTCCTTAAGATTATCAGAAACAGCAGCAGTCATATGTGTACCAAATATATAGTACTGATCACCATCCTTTACAATAGATGGATCATGAACTGCAACCTTTGCAGGTACAGTACCAGTAGCTATTCCATCATAGCTGACTGTAAAATCGCTTTCTACCTTTTCTGGTAAAAGCTTGTCCATATTGCTATATACGCCTGCTCCCACACCAGCAAGCACAAGCAATCCCACGCATCCAATTCCTATAGCTTTCTTATTCATTACACCCTCCAGTCACTCATTTTATTTTTATTTTTATTACATTCAATGAATTTGCTTTAAGTTCAAGTATCACTCCGGATTTTTTAACCACAACATCTGATACAACAGGAGTAACCTTCTCCTCATCAGCCACATTTACATTTGGAACATGTACAAATTCTGAACCAGCTGTAAGTGTAACAACCTCTGCTTTCGAAGATGTTTTTACACCTTTAAACTTTACATTGATTTTCTTATCAAAATCATCTGCATTAACAAGTTTAATATATGCATATTCATCATCTCTTGTAACAGATGAATAAACATCTCTGTTGTATTCTTCAAGCTTATATGTAAGATTTCCCTCTTTTTTCTTATCAATTACATAATAAGCCTGAATGCTCTTGCCATCGTTACCTCCAAAATTCAGGTTTACATTAACCTGTGTTCCAACAGGAATTTCTTCATTAAAGCAAGCTCTTAAATTACCTGTATAAACGCTCGATGAGTAATCACCCATTGTATAAGCTTCTTTGCCTTCTTTGTAAACCTTCATTCCGGTTCCATGAGCTGCATCACCCACATGATAAACATGAGCTGTCATAGTCTCTTTTGCAAAAATACCATCTTTCAAACAAAGACCTGCTCCTACTCCAAGTGATGCATTTTCTATAGCCTTTGAATAAACAACCGAAACGCTTATGTTTTTCCATGAACTTTCATCAATATAAAGTCCTTTTAATTCGTTACCACTAAGCTGAATTCCTTCAGATGTTGCTCTGACTTTTTCTCCCTGTACCGGTGTATAGAATTTAATTCTATTATCTAAAGCCTTGGCAAAATCCTGCTCAAAAAGTGTTTCCTTTGTTATGTTAGATACAACCTTAAGACTCTTGAGAATAATCTCGCCTTCCACCTCAATAACTACGCCGCCATGAGGATACAAAGTTTTCTTTGTTCCCATATCATATGTTGCAAATTCTGTAGAAACAAGCTTATTTCCCAAATATTTTGCAAAAAGCTGCTGTACATAATAAGTAGGCGTTTTCCAGATAGTGTCTTCATCAAACCATATGCAATCAGGTGTCCATCTATAGGTTCCATCTGTTCCTATATGATTGAAAAGTGGAGCTGTAGCTGCAAGTCTTACAACGTCACTATTATTTTCAAAACCTGTCATAACGGCAGCTTCTGCAATTGCACCCGCAAGTGTATTTTTGTCATTTGATGCATATTCTCCAACAAATACCTTAGGTGTCTTTGCCTCATCAAGCGCACCCTTACGATATGCTCTTGAATAATAATTATATCTGTCAGCATTTTCAAGAAGATACTCATTTGATCTATAATAGTGCTCATCCACTATAGTATCCATATAATCTTTCTTATTTTCATAGAAAGTTATCTCTTCTTTTTTGCTGCTTACTCCATCAGAAAAAGCAATCTTTTCTTTTCCCTTATTATATCCAGCAAGGAATTTCCATCCATTCTGATAAGCATCGTCATCAGCCTGAGCACCTGCAGTTGAAACAATTACAAGGCCCTGATCCGGATAATATTTCTTGATATGTCTCATTATTTGCTTATAAAAGATTTCAAAATTGGCAAAAAATTCTGTTCCCCAGTTTTCATTTCCAACTCCCAGATAATGAAGTCCGAACGGTTCTTCATGTCCCATTTCTTTTCTAAGCTCAGCCCACTTATTATTTTCAAAATCCGTACTAAGCGCAAAATCTATAAGATCGATAAAGTTTGATATATATTTCTTTCTAAGCTTACCACCTGCAGGATTTGCATAATCAGATCTAGCCTGACAAAGTACACCACAGGCCATAACAGGAAGTGGTTCAGCTCCAAGGTCTTCAGCAAGCTGAAAATATTCCATATATCCAAGGCCAAGTGTCATTGTATAGCCCCAGACATTAAAGTTTTCTTTTCTTACAGCTACATCTCCAACACTATCCTTCCAGTCATATACGTTATCCCATATATATGAGCCTTCAGAGATACATCCTCCAGGAAATCTAAGGAATGTAGGATTCATATCAGCAAGGGTCTCAACAAGGTCTTTTCTAAGTCTGTAATTAGGATTTCCTTTATAGTTAGCATGAGCTGTTGTAGATATCTTTTCCTTTTTTGCACCCCAGACATTACCAGGCATAAGAGAAATCATGTCAACACAAACACTTCCATCTGATGAAGCAGACTCATTTTTAGGATTATCACAAACAGTAATTTTTAGCTGTCCCTTTGCTGTTTTCTTAGCAACAAGCTTATCAGCTTTATATTTTTTCCATTTATTACCCTTAACATTTATTGTATATTCATCACTTACAGGATCACCATTTTCATCAAGAAGCTGTACCTTTATAGCTGCACTCTCTGCAGTCTTCGCATAAATGGTAAAAAAGTATGTTTCCTCTTCATGGAATCTCATGGCATATCCCATATTATTATCACAGAATCCTCTGTTATATAAAGATGTACCAAAAGGCATCTCTACATAATACGCATTTGTATCAGGATCCTTGCATCCAAGAGCCATTCCAAGATTATTTTTATTTGAAGGAGTTACCTTATCAATATCGCCAAACCAGTATTTTAGCGGATCATGCTTTCTGCCAGTAGAAACTCCGTTTTCTCCGCTTCTTGCATCATAGGTATCAAACTCAAATTCTTCAAAGGATCTGTTTTGAACCATTTCAGCATATATTCCGCCATCAGCACAGCGATTTATATCTTCAAAGAACAACCCATATAAAGTCTTACTGATATCAAGAACTGTGTTATCTCCATGAACTGTCAGTTCATAAGGGCATACATCCTCAGGAATAAGAGAAGAATAAAAAAGTCTCTCGCTCTTATATTTACCACAGGATAATTCAGCTTTCATTACAAGATCTGAAGTCTTTGTAACTCCAATAAGCTTGCCCTCATCAGAAAGGTTTTCAGGTCTGCTGCTTGTCCATTTAACCTGAACTTTTCCACCCAGAAGTTCTTTCTGAAGTTCAATATCACCTGTAATAATCTTTGCTGGTGCCTTTAAAAACTTATCTTCAGAAAGCTTTAATATCTGCTCATCTGTCAGCGACTGACACATAAGCTCAATAATATCATTTTCAGTAAGAGCAGCTCCATAAATAGAAAAATCAGATATAGCTCCCGAAAAATCATCATCAGCATCAAACTGTGAATGTCCAATGAAGTTCTGTACATACTGGCCTTCTTCTTTAAGTGAAGCAAGCCATTCTCTAAGAAGCTTATATGTACCGCTTGATGTCTGACTTACAAGCCCATCTGCTACAAGCTCACCATTTCTATAAATTCTTGGACCGGCATTTCCGATTGTTCCATTCTTGGTTCCTGTAATAGTCATAGCTATATGAACCCATTCTCCAACGCTGCATCCCTTGCTTCCTGCAGCTGGTATCTCTGAGCCCTTGAATACCACGCCTCTCAAATCTCTTGTCAAAAATAAATATGGTCCAAGGCAGGAATTTCCAAAATCAAAAATTCTCTCCCATACGCTTGTTGCCTTCGATGTACATACCCATGCTGAAATAGTCAGTCCATCCTCATCTCCAGCCTCAACAAACAAGTCCTTTGGAAGCTCAAGATATGAACTGCCACTTGGTCCTCCTGCAAAATTAGCTGCTATTCTACCAGAAACAGTCTTAATAATAGGTGCCTTTTCACCTTTTACAATCGCATCATGTCCATTTCCTGTATCATCTTTTCCAATATTCTGCGGATCATCAAATGGATAATGCGCAATCAATTTGTCTATCATCACTCTTCCTCCAAACCCCTTATAAAAAACAGGCATAACATAAGCCATTTCTATGCAAAAAGGGGACTGCGAAATATAAAGTTATTATTATAACCTTTTCACAACCCCTCTTTATATAACTCTAAATTACAAATTCATTATATTTATATCAATCCAGTGTATTGTCATATGAAAATACAGGCCAACCCTTTTCATCCCACTTAATAGGCATAAGCATTGCATGACGATTAGGATTGTATAACGGATCTCCAACTATCTCTGTCTCTGTTCTTGCATGATAAACAAGAATATCATTTCCATTTTCATCCTGTGTAAATGAATTATGTCCAGGACCATAAATTCCCTTTGATTCATCAGACTTAAGAACCGGATTTCTCTGTTTGTCCCATGAACGAGGATCAAGAAGATCTGCATCTTCATCAGCTACAAGCATACCCATACAATAAGCAATACCTGTTTCACTTGAAGAGAATGTAAGGAAAATCTTGCCATTTCTCTTTATAACAGCAGGTCCCTCATCTACCCAGAAACCAACTCTTTCCCAATCGTAATCAGGTGTTGTAAGAAGTACCTGTGCAGTCTTAAGAGTACATGGATCAGACATCTCTGCGATATAGAGATTTGAGATCTGTCTTCCAACACTTACCTTTTCTGCCCAAACATAGTACCATTTACCATTATTTTCAAAAACAGTAGCATCAAGTGAAAAAGCTTCAAATGAAAATTCATCATCTTCCGCTCTCTTTGGGCCACCCTTTTCAACCCATTCATCTTCGATAGGATTCTGACCAAGGCATTCAAGAATATATGGTCTCTCAGCCCAGATTTCATCCTTTCTGCTGGCGCTGAAATATATGTACCATTTCCCCATTACATAGTGAAGTTCTGGAGCCCAGATATGCTGACTCATAATACCAGAATTATGTGCAAGCCAAATAACATTTTCTTTGGCATCTGCAAGTCCTGCAAGTGTCTCGCTCCTTCTGAGGATAAGTCTGTCATACTCCGGAACTGATGCAGTAAAATAATAGTAACCATCATGTGCCTTAATAACATATGGATCAGCTCTCTGCATTATCCAGGGTTCATTAAATTTTAATTCTGTATCTGCTTTCATATTTTCCTCTTCTCTCACTAATGATTCCAAAAATTTCCCTCAGTCAAAACCAATAAAAATCACTTAAACTATAGAAATTAATGAAATACTCATCATTTATTTTATTGTTTTCTAAATTATATTATAGAAATCTAAACCACGCAAGATTATTTTACTAATTACTAACTTTTTTACACCATATTTCATTATTTTGTTAAAAATGTACATAATTCCATAAAATAATTAATC
The DNA here is from genome assembly GCA_024688095.1 of Butyrivibrio sp. GTDB lineage: Bacteria > Bacillota > Clostridia > Lachnospirales > Lachnospiraceae > Butyrivibrio. The sequence goes on along the minus strand of JAILEJ010000091.1, from coordinate 2 downwards.
AC
>JAILEJ010000086.1 GCA_024688095.1 Butyrivibrio sp. | reverse complement strand
AAACATGCTTATTCTTTGTAAGTTTTCAGGGAATAACGCTACTGGGATCAATGCTCCGGAAAAGAAGCCTATAATAGCATTTTTCATCCAAACTATTCCTAAATACCCTGTTACATAGAAACATAACAGTCCAAAAAAGTCGTTTATTGCCATTCTGATTATCACGCCCAGAATTGCACTTACAATGAAAAGCGCCAAGTTACAAGCAGATGGAACAAATAAACTCCTGTAAAAACATGAAAAAACTATAATACAAAATATTACATAAAAGAATCCCTGAACAACAACTCCGCCAAACATATTAGCCAGGTTCTGCATCAAAAATGAAGTTGGCCTTATAACTCTCGCAACAACATCTCCATTTCTGATTTCTTTTGACAAACGGCTCTCTGTTGACCAATTCATCGCATTATTAAGAACAAACGCTATCAAAATATACGAATACATCATGCTTCTGGTCATTCCAGAATATACAGCATTGTCTGACAGATTATAAAGACCTCGCCACATTAAAAACTGTCCGCAAAGTACAATAAGTGGTGTGATCATATTTAAAATCATGCTTGTCCTGTAATATACATTACTTTTTATTGCAATCCCAAGAAGTGTAAAAAACTTTCTCATACAACTTTCCCCTCAGCAAATATGGTACTCACAATATCATCCATATCCGGCTTTTTATATCGATGCTTTAAATCTTTTAGGGTTCCTGAATATATTTGCCTTCCTTTCGATAAAACAATAGCATCATCACAGATCTCGTCAATATCATCAAGATCATGGCTTGTCAAAAGAATACTGGTGCCATTTTCCTGATTCATCTGCTTTAAGAATTGTCGTATGGTCCTCTTCACATTGATATCCAGTCCCAAAGTAGGCTCATCCATGAATAATAGTTCAGGACCATGTAACAGGACTAAACCAATATCTGCTCTCATTCGTTGTCCAAGTGATAACCTTCTTGCTGGTATGTTAATGATTTCTTTCAAGTCTAAGAGTTCCATGACCATTTCGTAGTTCCGATTAAAAACATTTTTATCAACCTTATAGATATGCTTCATGGCAAGATAGCTTTCTTTTACAGGAATATCTATCCACAGGTTCGTCTTTTGCCCAAATACCACCCCAACCTTACTCATACAATAGTTCTTTTTCTTTCGTGGATCTTCTCCAAACAATTTGATCTGACCTTCGGTTGGGGATAGTATGCCCAGTGCACACTTGATGAGCGTAGACTTACCAGCTCCATTTTCTCCTATGCATGCCATAGCCTGCCCCTTATGCATGTCAAAAGAAACTCCACTAACAGCCCTCTTTTCAATTGTTTTGGAAAACAGCGCTTTTTCCTCTTTAACTTTAACCTTATATACTTTACTTAAATCTGTTACTTCAAGCATTACTTAACCCCCTCAACCAAATAGTGATGTGAATCAAATTCAACTTTACCATTTTTCTTGAATTCATCAGAAATGAGACGGCAAAGCTTTGCATACTGCTTTCTGGAATTTTCACTTTTCCCGGTATATCCTGACAGTTCTACAATCTGTTTAATAAGTTCATCCATATCATCAACGACTACATTATCTATCTTAGGCACTATTCTGATTTTATCTGTCATTTCACTGATATAGTCTTTTGCTTTTGATAATCCATATAGTTCGATTCTGGCTTTTCTCGATTCTTCATAAGATGTATTTAAAATAGAACACCATTTTGATAACTCTCTCTTGTGTTCTTCATCTATACATACCGAATAGAACCTTCCTCCTGGCTTTAACTTATCCCAAATCTTATGCAGCCACTCATCAATAGGCATATCGTGATATTCCACATAAGTATCAAATATGACATCATAATGATTATCTGGAATATCAGAAATCTCTTTATATAATTTCCAATTAATGTCAAGACGCGAATGATCAAATCCACTTTTATTAGGAATAACATTCTCTTGATACCAGGAATCTACTTTCATTCCAGTCATACGTAGAGCCGACTCTCTCCAAACATTTGCCTGGCCAGCATCAAATTCAGCAATATAAGCATTTTCTGGAATATCCATATTATTAAAAATCCAGGTAAGCCAATTATGAAACGAATTACCTTGTGATATCGTATATACCCTAAGCCCTGCTCCATTCCTGATTTTCAAACGTTTCTCAGGCTTTAAGCGCACAGATTTTTTAGAAAGAGAAATGAGTCTTACCGTATCGTCAAGGCTTACCTCTTCATTTCTCTCTGTTTTTTCAATAACTCCGGATAGAACATCTATTACTTCATTTAGTTTTTCTCTTTCATCTTCAAGCATCTTGCGTTGATCTTTAAATACTGTGACCAAATTTTTTTGATCTACATTATGAATCACATCTCTAATCTGATCCGCACTATAACCAAGATATGAAAATGATGAAATCACTTGAAGTCTGAAAAGCGCAGATTCATCATAGAGTCTTTGACCATACTCAGAATAATCAGCTGGCTCTAAAATGCCCTTTTCATCGTAATACCTCAACATTCTTGTACTTATTCCGGATACTTTAGAAAGTTTACTGATACTAATGAGTTCATTATTCTTCATTTCAAAAGCTCCTGTAATTTTTTATCTATAGCCACTATATCCCTTTACATTGTGTCAACGTCAAGGAAAAAGTTTTATAATGTCAAATAAAAACATGAAACAGAGGATTATCGTTTCAAAAACTTATAATCCTCTGCTCTTCATAACTATGTCATTTATATATTCATCTGCTTCTGTGAGTATTATCCTAGAATCCTCATATTCAAGTAAATCTAATGCATCTTCTATTTTCAGATTTTTGATAGTTTTCACTTCTTGGGTTCTTACAATCCTAGGCTTCTGATCTTTGTTTTCTGCAAGAAAGTAAACAACTTGTCTCTTTATGTTTGGTCTCTCGGCAGGTACATATTCACTAACTTTCCTAAAGCCTGATATAAGCTTTAGATCAAGTCCCGTTTCTTCCATAATCTCGCGAATTGCTGCTTGCTCCTCAGATTCACCAATTTCAATATGACCTTTCGGAAAACTATGAAATCCAGACGCTTCCTCAACCAAAAGATATTCCATGTAACCATCTTTCATCGAATAAACCACAGCGCCACATGACTTTTCGGGAATTATACCGGATTCCTGCAGAAACTTAATACACTTTTTATCAAAAGAGCTGGCAAGTACCGATAACTCATCTAAAGAACAGTCGTTAAAATACTTTCCGTTTCCAGGGCATATAGTCACGACATCCAAAGGATTTCCTCTATGAATACGATCATCATTAGGCTCACTAATTATATAGAAATCGTCATCAGGTATCTCTATAGAGTACTCGTCACCTCCCCAAAAAAGAACCAGGCCCGTAACATATCTAGCGTTGAGCTTACCACCATACTTTGCTGCAAGTGAGCTGTAATGGCTAATCATCTCATCATCGGATAACGTTTTTCCATTCACTCTGCGAACATAAAGCCCTGGTTGATCATTCTCAGAAACGCCATCTATATATAATCCTGAATCTGCTGCCAATGTTGGAATCCCTGTTTTCTCACTATAAGCCTTTGCTTTTAACCTAGCATTTTCTATAGGCGTTGTTCCATTTTCTTCCACATCAATGTGGATTCCTATCTCTTTGGGCGTTACAAGCTCTATTTCATATCCCTTAAGTCTATAACGCATATTGCAGATTTTAGATTCATTACTCGTAGCATACAACAACTGCATGTATTTATTAGCATTTCCATTTTCACATATTCATTATATTTACAAAAATTATTATTTTATTCCCAAGTTTGCCCATACATCTCCTCCAAGATAATAATCCCCGACTTCTAATTATATCAGCATGTTAAAAATCAGTACTGTTTTGATGGCAATCCGCGTAATAGCATGCTTTGTTTAGGTACCGTTGCAAGCGGTCTTAAATACAAGCTCAACTATGATCTCTTTGCCAAAGGCCTTCATAAAATGTATGAAATCCTAAAGCCTCATACATTAATC
>JAILEJ010000015.1 GCA_024688095.1 Butyrivibrio sp. | reverse complement strand
GAAAGCTTATGGATAAATGTCTTTCTGATTTAAAGGAGATGGGAATTGTTGGAGTAAATCTTATAACTGCAGGAGAAGGAATTCTCCCTGAATTTTATGCAAAATATGGATTTAAAAAAGAAAATGAAGTCATTTTGATGGGAATGGATTTATAAGGAAAACAGAGCAATTTTACTGAGCATTAATGTGATATTATAGATATAAATACAGGCAGTTTTTTATTCAAAAAAGACAGGAGTTTTCAAATTTGACAAAGAAAAATAATCTCTATAAGAATCTGACTCATGCCATAAAAATCATATTAGCTGCAGTTATTGCCACTTTGATAGCTGAACTTTGTGGTCTTAAATTTTCTGTTTCTGCTGGAATTGTAGCAATATTATCTGTTGCATTTACCAAAAAGGAAACGATTGAAACTGCAAGAAACAGATTTATTGCATTTATTGTTGCACTTATTATATCTGCAGTATGCTTTTATACTATCGGGTTTACTAATAACGGCTTTTTTGCCTATCTTGTAATCTATATTATTGTGTGTCAGTTTATGGGATGGAATAGTGCAATGGCTATGGATTCAGTGCTTATTTCACACTTCTTGTCATTTGAAAATATGGCCTTTCCTGCACTTATGAATGAAATTCTGTTATTTATAATAGGTGTTGGAATTGGAATTATTGCAAATATCTTTTTGCGCAAGGACAAGGATTACATGGCTCGTATGGAAAAAGAAACCGACGATCTTATAAAATATGCTCTTCACCGAATGTCACTTAGAATTATAAATCCAGGTCTTCCTGACTACGATGGAACCTGTTTTGTATCACTACGAAAGTCACTTGATGAAGCATCAGCACTTGCTCATTCAAATTTTATGAATCAGCTATGTAACCAGGATGTTGAAGATATTGAGTATATTTCAATGAGAAAGCATCAATCAGTTACACTTTATGAAATATACAAGCATCTAAGCAAGATTGAAACAGTGCCTTTGACAGCATCTCTTTTATCTGATTTTTTTGAAAAGGTTTCACTTCAGTATTCTATGGATAACACAGTTGAAGACTTGTTGCATGATTTTAGAAAGCTTGATAAAAAAATGAAGGATACGCCATTACCGCAGGAGAGAAAAGAGTTTGAAGACCGAGCAAGGCTATTTACAATAATGAGATGCCTTGAAGAATTCCTCACGATAAAAAGGGATTATATGAGAGAAAAGAATAAAAAAGTAAATCTAACCTGAAAAGATATGATTACATAAATTATTCAAAAACACATAAATATAAATCATAAAATATAATAAAGGCATATTACATTCGTTATCAAAATGTAATATGCCTTTTTGTAATTAAACAGCAAGAAAAACTATTACCTTAAATACCTTTAGGTGATGGGAGTTTATGAATCAATATGAAACAATCCCATAAATGATCAGGAATAAAAGAATAGCAGGAAGTACAAATTTAAAGTACACTTCAAAAGCCTTGCTAAGTTTGATTCCCTTACCGCTGTTTACTTCATCAATGTAATTCTTAAAGCCCCAACCATATTTACTTGTACAGAAGATACAGGTTACAAGTGAACCTATTGGAAGAAGAAGATTACTAACAATAAAGTCTTCAAGATCCATAATTGTATTTCCTTCTTTTAGCGGCTCAATAAAACTAAGTACATTAAATCCAAGAGCACATGGTACAGAACAAACTGTGATAATAAGTCCTGCAACTAGAGCAGCTTTTTTTCTATCAAATCCAAAGATATCAATTGAAAAGCTTACATCATTTTCGAAGACACCAATCATTGTTGAAAGAGCAGCAAAATACATAAATAAGAAGAAAAAGCTTCCAATAATTCTACCTGCCTTAAGAGATATAAATACATTTGGCAGTGTAAGGAATATAAGACTTGGTCCTCTGTCAGGCTCAACCCCGAAGGAAAAGCATGCCGGTATAGTGATAAGTCCTGCTACGATTGCAACAAATGTATCAAGTCCTGCTACAAGAAGCCCCTCGCCAACAAGACTTCTGTCCTTATTTATATAACTACCAAAGATTTCCATACTACCAATACCAATACTTAGTGTAAAAAAGCTCTGATTAAGTGCGGCATAAAGTACATTTCCAAGTCCTGCTTTTTTTACATTTTCTGCATTTGGCATAAGATAAAATGATATACCCTCTGAAGCATTTGGAAGTGTAATACTATAAACTCCAAGTCCAATCATAATAACTATAAGAGCTATCATCATTATCTTTGTTACTTTTTCAACTCCGGCCTGTAGTCCCGCAGACGTTACAACAATTGTAATTATCATTGTAATGAGCATATATAAAAGCAGTACTCCTGGAGAACTCATCATTTCCTGATAAATTTCTGATACACCATCTGAACTTAACCCATCAAATTTTCCAGTTATTGTAAGAACAAAATATCTTAGCATCCAGCCTGAAACTACAGAATAAAACATAAGCAGCATATAATTTCCTAAAATTGCAAAATATCCAAAAATATGCCACTTTGTTCCTTTTGGTTCAAGCTTTTTATAAGCTGGAAGTATACTCATTCTACTTGATCTTCCCATTGCATATTCCATAGTCATTATTGGCACACCAAGTGCAACCAGGAAGAATACATAAGCTATTACAAATAATCCTCCCCCATTTTCGCCAACCATATATGGAAAACGCCATACATTACCTATTCCGATAGCGCATCCAGCTGACAATAAAATAAAGCCCATACGGCTTCCCAGTGATTCTCTTTCTTTCATCAAACCTTCTCCTAAATACATTTCCCTCTAAGAAGTTCCTCTATATTGAACTATCTTAACCTGATTCAAATGGGATAAAAAAATACTGGAGTATTTTTGCTTAAAAAACATCAAGCAAAAACGCTCCAGTTAAGTAGTATATCAGTAAATAATTATATTTAAAAGAAATAATTACTTAAATGCTTTAAATTGTTAAAATCAGTCGTAAATTTGGAACTTTTTTTAATTTAATAAATGTTATCGCGTCACATTTAAAACTCATTATGGTTACTTCTTAAAGAATACAGTATAAATAATTCATTAACTATTTCTTTTTAAAAGTGACATGATAAATATTTGATTTTTTAATAGTTTTGACAGTCTTGTTATATTGCTTTTTGTTAGAAGCTTTGATAGTAATTTTTGCTTTATTTGAAATCCTGTAAAAAGCACCAGTTTGACACTTCTTTTGCTTTGCTGCATTAAGCTTTACATTTTTTAACTTACTGCATTTATAAAAAGCAAATTTACCAATTGTTTTAATATTGGAATTTTCCAGGTTTACCTTTTTAAGAGAAGTCTGATTATAAAATGCAGCATCAGCAATCTCTGTTACTTTATATTTTTTCCCGGAAACCTTTATTGTAAGCGGAGCATTATAAGTTGTAATTTTCTGGTTGCAGCCTACCACTTTAGCTGTTGAACCATTAATTTCATATATAACTTTTTTATATATATGTCTTTTTTTGGCAGATGATTTTTTTGTGTTACCAGAATCAGTTGAATTATCTGAATCTGAAGAGCTTTCTGAACTCTCAGAACTGTCGTTACTTTCTGAATCGTTGATTTCATTTATAAGTTCTTCAAATTGTTCTTCCATTTCTGCATCTGTCTCGGCTAATTTTGCTTCATCCTCTTCATCTTCTTCATCTTCATCCTCTTCATCTTCATTATCGTCCTCGTCCTCGTCATCATCATCTTCGACATCCTCGGAGTCCTCATCATTAGGATTTTCATCAATAGAAAAACTTTTTATTACAGAACCGGTATAATTTCCTATTCCGGTAACAGTAACCCTTCCATATCCGTGAAAAACATTATTTGCATATGAAAGAGAATAATCAGTTCCTTCAGTTAATGTTTTTCCGGAACGTGTAACAGTTACTGATGGTATGATTTCTTCTCCGGTAAAATAATATGAATCCTTATCAAGAGTAACTGTCGAAGTAGCTATATTAACCGCATTAACAGTAGCAGAAATACTATAGCTATTTGACGAAGAAACAGTAGGAACTAAATTTGCTGCACCTGTCCCTGAAGCTGTTGCAACTAAATTTGATATAGATACAACTGAAGTAGCAGATGAAGTCCATCCAGAAATTGATGTTACTGCAAGTGGTTGTTCAAATGGATAATCCTCACCGTCATCTATAGTAGTAATCTCGTATATCACTGATAAATCATAGGTATCACCATAATAGAAAGAAATGTTACTGTCCAGATTATAATAATCTATCGCATTACATCCGTTATATGAATAACTACAAGCTTCTGCAAGACTGTGACTTATGGAATTATCTAAAACTTCAACACTTACTGTAGATGTACTGTTAAGAGCAGAAGTAGATGAAGCATTTGAATTAGTATATCCAAATTCCTGTACCCAGAAATGATATCCATTTACTTCCACATGAGAAATGCCTATTGAAGCATATGAAGAATTAAGCATATTTCTTCGATGCCCCTGACCACTATATGAAATATGGCTTGAGACCAATGAAT
>JAILEJ010000511.1 GCA_024688095.1 Butyrivibrio sp. | reverse complement strand
ATGGATGATGTAATTCAGGGTATATCTGACAAAATGGTTAGACGACATCCACATGTGTTTGGCGATATAGAAGTACATTCTCAGGATGAGATTCATGAAATATGGAAGCAGGTAAAAGCTAAAGAAAAAGAAGAAAAGGGCAAAAGAATCAAAAAAAGGCTTGAATAATCTATAGAGTAAAAGAAGGCAAGCCCTTGAAGATGAAGGACTTGCCTGGGATGATTTTGATTTTTGATCATTGTAAAAAAGCTTTTAGTAATTAATCTGCTTTAATATGGTATCTTTTTTGGTGTCTGAATCTATTCTTATGTATTCCATAGAATCGATTGAATAGCTTTCTCTCCAGCCAACATCGTATTCAGAGTCTCTATGGGCAAGTGCAACTATAAGAAATATATTTTCATCAATATATTCAATTGCCTGTTGAATATATCTGTATTCATAATCGGTATTTGGAAATTCTTCAGGTTCAAGTCTGTAATTATCGATTATGGAAGTATACTCATCTTTTTCGTAAGCTAACATAAGATCTCCACCCTCTTCAAACGAGCCGAGGAGAGGTGTGTTTGGAGGGGTTAATGAAAATTGAAGACTGCCATTTTCGTCTGTATAGAGAACAGGAACAATTGGAGCTTCATCATTATTACTATATTCAGCAGGAATTTCTATATCAGTAATATCATCTCTGCTATAAGAACTAGCTTTGTAAATCCATACATTACTGACCATCAACATAGTGCCTTCGAGTTCACTGACAACAAAGTATATTCCATCATCTGTAGGCCAAAATTGTTCCATATTAGGATATCCTGTTTCAAAATCCTGAAGTGTGCCAAGACATATTGGATCCTCTGTATCAGGGGCGAGCTGAAATATAAATGCTCTGTTTATTGAGTAATCACATATCATATAAAAAGCGCCATCGGAGGTTATTCCGGAATATATAAGTGACTGATTGCTTTTGTCTTCATTTATTAGTTCTGTGCCATTATAAAGTGACAGTACACTGTTATTTGTCTCTTTTTCATAATAGCTGATTGCGAGCAGTCCACTTTTTGCATCCAGACCTTCAATTTGACCTTGAGAAATAGTTTTTTCGCAGGTTCCATCTAGTGCTATCCTTGTTACATAGCTATTTAGTCCGTCATGTTCATTTAAATATATATATGTACCATCTGAAAATAAAGGCCCATAACCAAAGTCATCGGCGATTTTTTCTGATTCATTCGTAGAAAGATTAAGTCTCCATATTTCGGAGCTTTCATCTTTATATTCTTCTTCATAGAAATTTACACTTGTCAAAAATTCTCCCCATAGAGCATTTTTGTTTAGAGAAGTTTTGCTGGCAATACGGTAATAAATATAGTCTCCAACATGAAGAAAGTAATTTCCGTTATTTTCAACTGTGTAAGGTTTATTGTCCAAAGATATATCTGTGTCAACATCTTCTGAACTGGTTGTATCTAAAGATGCTGAAATGTTTTCAGGAACAGAATTATAAGTTGTTGCAGCTTCAGTGACTGCCTCATTTATTCTGCTTTCATTTATGTCGCTTTCATCAGAAAGTATTGTACTGCTATCAGTTTTATCACTAATACTATTTTTGGGGGTATCGACTTTTTTATTTGAATTGCATCCGACAACTGAAATAGCCATTGCGGCGCTAAGAATAAGAGCAAAGAATTTTTTATAATTCATAATAATATACTCCTTAGAAAATACAAAAATATTTACCAACGTACTAATATTGTATCAAAAATATAACGTGTATTCATAATAATTAAGTCTTATTTAACTTGGACTTGCAAGCGAGTTTTGACTTGATACGAAAGTTTTGTCTAAATATAATGATGTTAGGGTTAAAAGTAAATTTAGTCTCTGACTGATAATACTTAGGTCATCGTTTTACATAACTTTAGGAGCGAAATGACAAAAGACATGGAATATTTATTGAACATAAATGGAATTGAAATAATGCAGGATACAGTGGCTACATTTGGGAGTTTCTTTTTATATATAATTACTTTTGCTGCGACATTAATCCTTGCGAAAATTATTTTTCCAATACCTCAGAATGTTTTTAGAAAAATGCTTCATATAGTGGCATTTACATCATCAATTTATGTTGTAGTGAATGGAGAAAGCTGGATTGCTGATGTAATTACAATACTTGTATTTGCATTAATAGTTTATCCTGCACTAAAGATAGCAGAGAAGTGGAAGGGATATTCTAAACTTTTTGTGGAAAAAAAGCCAGGAGAAATATGTAACAGCCTGCTTCTTTTATTTATATCACAGTCCATACTTGTGGCTTTTACATGTGGCTTCTTGCAAAAACCATATATTCTTGTGGCAGCA
>JAILEJ010000498.1 GCA_024688095.1 Butyrivibrio sp. | reverse complement strand
GAATCCACGATCTGAGTGAAAAAGTGGGGTGGCATCAGGATTCTCCGCTATTGCTTTGTCAAAAGTTTTGAATACTAATGCATTGTCATTTCTGTTGCTGATAACATAAGCTACCGGAGACCTATCGTATAGATCAAGAATTGCACTTAGATACAGCTTCTTATTAGCCTCAGGAATCTTGAACTCGGTAACGTCAGTTGTCCACTTTTCATTGGGCTTGTCTGCATGAAAATCTCTTTTGAGAGTATTCTCTGCAACAGTCTCTGGAGTTGAAGGCTCGTAGTGTTTTCTCTTGGCGCGTATAATTGCATGAACTCCGATGGCTTTCATGATTCGGTGTATACGCTTAACTCTATAGTCTGTACCATTGAAGTGGTTTATCCAAAGAGTCATACGCCTGTAACCAAGGATATGACCAAAACGATCATCGTATTCTTTGATAACCTCAGCAATCCTCTGGTCTTCCAATTCTTTCTCGGGAACCTCTCTATGAAGCCATTTATAATAAGCTGCGTGTGAGACACCCAGCGTTTTGCACATCCAGTTTATGCTCCAATGCTTTTCATTGAAGAAAGATTGTATAGCTAAATATTTACATTCAAGTCGAGTCTTCCCTAGCCTCACATCCCTTCCAATTCTCTCACTTTTTTTAATAGTTCTACTGTCATATCTCTTTCCTGGAGTTGTCGCTTTAGTCTAAGATTCTCACGTCGTAAGCGTTCCAATTCATCTACTTCATCATCAGTTTTGTGATGACCCCGCTTGTCAATAAGCGCATCTTCCCCATTCGTATCATACTTTCTTACCCAGCTATAGACTTGCGTATAAGAAACATCATACAAAGAAGCAGTGCCTTTGTAATCACGGTCATGCTCAATACAGTACTTGACGATTTCCTTACGTTCTTCGATAGTGGTTTTTCTTCTAGCTTCTGCCATATAGACCTCCCGCTTAGGATTATAATCCTTAAGCTCTCTATTGGCATTATACTTTTTTATCCACCGTCTTAAAACTGTCGTGCTAGAGATATCATATTTAGCAGTTATGTCTGTTATTGATCCTTTTCCAGATAAATAATCCTCAACTGCATTTATTTTAGTAATTGAAGAATACGATTTCGTCGTCAAATGATCATCCGAAAAAGCACTCGCTCCTCTAAGTTTATACTTCGCAACCCATTGTCTCAGTGCTGAATCTGAACGTGTTTCTTTTTTATAATGAATTCCATTACGCTCACATGCATCATAAGAGTTATACTTTCCCGACAGATAATCTTCACAAGCTCTGATTTTTTGCGCTGCACTATATTTATGAGAAAACACAAAAATACCTCCAAACTAGACTTTGGTTATTTAACCTATCTACTTTGGAGGTATCATATCACCAATCAAGGTGAGACAGCCTTATTTTTGTCCTTATTTCTCAAGAGGAATCTTTGGATCCATATCATGGAAAAATTTTCTTGTTCTTTTGATTCCTTCTAAAGCTTCTATATATTTTAGCATAAATTCTTCAGAAATATTTTCCTGTCCGTACATTGCAACACGACCAGCATATGCATGAATAACACTTATGTACTGCTTATCAAGTGTATAATTTTTATAAATATCCTTTTTTAATCTATGATGCTGACCGGCAAATTTTTGGATATTTAACTGAAGATCTTTTGGAACAGGACGTTCACGCTCGTGAACTTTTTCAAGATCTTCTTTGTACTGTTCTTCGCTGATCAAACCAAGTCGTTTGGGTGATTCATAGCATCCACCCTTATCAGGCAAATACAAACGTACTCTTGTTTTGGAAATGATTTCTTCAATTTCTGCAACTACATGAGGAACCTGAGGTTTTCCATTGTAGTCGAGTATTATAACTTTATCTCCGACTTTTAATTCCATAATTATCCCCCTTAATAAAAACCAAAATAAAACCTAAATTAAAACTAAAAAAATATACGTCTTAACGTAATTGTAACATTAAAATACATACAAATCTAGAGTTTATAATTGTTTTATAAATAAATGAAAGGCAAGTAAACAAAGGGCCTCGAAGCATTTTTTTGTCATCAGAAATTTAAAATCGAAAAATAGTTAATAATTTTAGGTTTGATTTAGGTAATCATTTTAGAATGCAATTATAGAAAAGAACAGCAAACAAATCGAAAGGTAAAAAGATATGGCTGGATTTAAAGATGTATTTGAAAGAATAGAAGTTAAATATCTCATGGATGATGAGCAGTACAGAGAGCTTAGAAAAAGAATTGCTCATATGGCAGAAGTTGACAGCTACGGCAAGTCATCCATTTTAAATATATATTTTGATACACCGGATTTTAAACTGATAAGAACTTCTCTTGAAAAACCAAAATATAAAGAGAAGCTTAGGTTTAGAACATACGGTGTACCAAATGATGATACTACCGCCTTTATAGAAATAAAGAAAAAATTTAAAGGCGTTGTATATAAAAGAAGAATAGGAGTTCCTTACAAGGAAGCAGTTGATTATCTTTACAGAGATCAAAAGCTCACCAAAGAAAGCCAGATATCAAAGGAAATTGATTATTTCAAACAGTATTACAAAGGGCTCAGGCCTGCAATGGCAATATCCTACGACAGAATAGCAATGGCAGGAACAACAGATCCAAATCTTAGAATTACATTTGATACAAACATAAGATGGCGAGTTGATCACCTGGATCTGAAAATGGGAAATGTAGGACAGGAAATTTTAGAGCCAGGACAGCACCTCATGGAAATCAAAATAGCTGGTGCAATGTCAATGGAACTTGCAACAATACTTAGTGAATTACATATTCATCAGGTATCGTTTTCAAAATATGGCAGAGGATATATGGATTATATGTACCCTGAAAGCCATGAAATCAGAACAATCAAGGAAAGCAATCTGAAAGGAGATAAGATCAGTGCTTAACGTATTATTTGGAACAATTTTAGAAAACGGAGCAATAACAGGAACAGGATTTATTGCAGCAACATTTTGCTCATTAGCTATAGGTATTTATATAGCTTTCATGTATACGATAAAAAATAATTATTCAAAGAGCTATATTGTAACACTTGCTCTTTTACCGGCAATAGTACAGATGGTAATAATGCTTGTAAACGGAAATATAGGAGCTGGAGTTGCAGTTGCCGGAGCATTTTCACTGGTAAGATTCAGATCGGTAGCCGGAAGTGCAAGAGAGATAACAAGTATTTTCCTTACAATGGCAGTTGGACTTGCAACAGGAATGGGATACATCGGAATTGCATGTATGTTCTCAATAATTATTACTCTTGCAAATGTGATTCTTAATCAGTCAGGATTTGGAGAAAAAGGAAACGAGCATAAAACACTTAAGATAACAGTACCAGAAACACTTGATTTTGAAGGAATTTTCGATGATGTATTCGAAAAATATACATCTAATGCTGATCTGCTTGAAGTAAAAACAACTGGAATGGGAAGCTTATACAAGCTTACATATGATATTGAAATGAGATCAAAGGCTTCAACAAGAGGCATGATCGATGAGATGAGACAGAGAAACGGAAACCTTGAAATTTCAGTTTCAAGACCAGTAGCTCTTGCATCTAATGAACTTTAATAGAAGCAAACATGATAAAGATGCTGCCTGCCAGAAAGCAGGTGGCATCACACTATAATAAAGAGGTTTATTATGAAGAAAAAAATTGTAATTTCCATATTATCACTAGTAGTAGCATCCGGACTTATTCTTGCAGGTTGCAGTTCAGTAAGCAGCATATCAACTGAAGATGGTACATCATCTACAAGCACAAGTGTAGAGACACGGGAAAATGACTCATCATCAGACACTGAAGTAGCAGAAACTTCAACAGTAACTGATACTTCAACATCAACAAGTACAGATACTGGAGAACTCATAACACCGATTTCAGATCTTACTCTTGATGATATGTTTTCTTCTAGAGATCTCGAAACCGGATATGATGAATCTTCATCAACAACCATAACACTTAGTGATGCTGAGATATCAATAAGCGGAGAAGGCGCTACAGCAGACGGAACAACACTTACTATTACTGAAGCCGGAACCTATATTATTTCAGGAGAGCTTTCAGATGGACAGATAATAATAGAGGCTGATGATACTGCAAAGATACAGCTTGTCTTAAATGGGGTAACTATTACAAATGATGACAGTGCATGTATTCTTGTAAAGACAGCAGACAAGGTATTTGTAACACTTGCAGATGGAAGCGTAAATACACTTTCAGACACAGGCGTAGAATATACTCAGACCGATGATACAATGAGTGTTGATGGCGTTATTTTTAGTAAGGAAGATATTACTTTTAACGGTTCTGGAACACTTAATATAAATGCGTCATATGCAAATGGAATAGTAGGAAAAGACGATGTTGTATTTACAGGTGGAACATATAACATTGAATCTACAGGCAATTCAATTGAAGGAAAAGATTCAGTACGAATAAAAGATGGTACATTTAATCTGACATCAGGTGATGGAAAAGATGGTATTCATACAAGTAACGAGGAGGATGCCGGTAAAGGATTTATATATATTGAAGGCGGCGATATAACAATATCTTCACAGGATGATGGAATTCATGCAGGAACAGCTCTTATAATAGCTGGTGGAACTATAAATGTAACAGAGAGCTACGAAGGACTTGAAGGAGATACAATAGATATTACAGGCGGAACTATAACTGTAAATGCAAGTGATGATGGACTTAATGCGTCAACAAGTACCAGCCAGGATACAGATAATGCTTCAATGGAAATGGGCGGAATGATGGAAGAGTCTGATGCATATATAAGAATTACAGATGGTGAAATAACTGTAACAGCAGGAGGAGACGGAATTGATTCAAATGGCGATCTCTATGTAGATGGTGGAACAACAATTGTTTACGGTCCAACAGATTCTATGAATGCAGCTCTTGATTATGGAGATATGAATGCGAGTGCAGTTATAACAGGTGGAACATTCATGGCAGGAGGTTCTTCAGGAATGGCTACAACATTTACTGAAGACTCAACACAATATTCAATTATGTATGGATTTGAAAGTACAGTATCTGCAGGAACTGAGATTGTTCTTACAGACAGCGAAGGAAACGAAATACTTACATATACATCAGATAAGGATTTACAGAATATAATTCTTAGCAGTGCTGATATTACAGAAGGTGAATATACAATAACAGCAGGAGATCAGACAGATACTATTACCGTTGAGAGCGTTTCAACAACAGCAGGAAATACAACAGGCGGATTTGGCGGAGGTGGCCAGATGGGTGGAGGCCCAGGTCAGGGCGGACAAGGCTTTGGAAAGGGCCAGGGCGAAATGCCAACAGACGGTGAAGCGCCATCAGGTGAAATGCCAACAGATGGACAGATGCCATCAGGCGGAAAAGGTCCAATGGGTAATATGCAGTCAGAAGATCAATCAACAGAAACAACAGAGACAACAGAAAGCACAGATACATCAAATAATGCATAATAAAAAGCAAAATCTTAGAGAAGGATATTAGTTATATATAAAATCCCGGAATGGTAAAAATCTATTCCGGGATTTTCGGATTATTCAGGATGCAATTTTTTCAGGAAAATAATATACTTATTATATGAAGATTATAAAACGAATAGTGCCTGTATGGCTTGTATGTGCAGCGTTTATAGCTGTATGTACTATAAGTGAGAAATTTTCGGATTTTTATATTGATAAGATTTTTCCTATAGTAACTTATCCGCTTATGTATTTTTCAAGTCTTTTTAATTTTTCTGTAGGTGAGTGGATGATAGTTATAGGGCTTCTTTGGCTTGCCATTCTGTTTATTACTGTGATTTTGCATATTGTAAAAAAAGTCAGATATGCAGTTCTATATTATAAAATAACGGCATGGATACTAACTGTTATATGTGTAGTCATGTGTCTTAACTGCTTTAGTCTTTATCATCATTCCAAAATATATGAAACAGAGGATACTGAATATAATTTTGAAGAGCTTGTGATATTAAGAAACTATGTGGTGGAAAAATGTAATGAGTTTTCTCTGGAAGTAGAGCGAGATGAAAATGGTGAAGTTTTATATGAAGGTAATATGGAAGAAACAGCCAAATCAGCCGTGAAAGCGTTAAGTGCTGAAAATCCAAGACTTTCAGGATTTTATACAACTCCAAAAACCTTATATTTTTCATGGTTTATGAGTCAGCAGTATTTGCAGGGGTATTATTTTCCTTTTTCCATGGAGGCAAATATAAATGGAATCATGAAAATAATGAATAAACCTTTTACCATGTGTCATGAGCTATCCCATACTAAGGGTTTTATTTATGAAGATGAAGCAAATTTCATTGGATTTCTAGCATGTATAAATTCTGAAGATATTGTATTCCAATACAGTGGATATTTGGGCGTTCTAAATTACATAAATAATGATTTATATAAAGCTGTAGGAAAAGAGGAATATAAAAACTATCCAGCCATCAGTAGCCAGGTAAAAACTGATAATGAATTTCTGTCAGAAGATACCTGGAAAGATGTTGAAGATAATAGCGTTCTTAATACTGAAAC
>JAILEJ010000467.1 GCA_024688095.1 Butyrivibrio sp. | reverse complement strand
GGGCCCATCTCATACCACCGGAGTTTTTCACACTGTGTCATGCGACACTGTGCGCTTATGCGGTATTAACAGTCGTTTCCAACTGTTATCCCCCAGTATGAGGCAGGTTGCCCACGCGTTACTCACCCGTCCGCCACTAAGTTTATAAATAATCCGCCCGAAGGCCTCAAATAAATAAACTCCGTTCGACTTGCATGTGTTAGGCACGCCGCCAGCGTTCATCCTGAGCCAGGATCGAACTCTCAGTTTAAAATAGTTCAATCTCGGCACAAGACTATTTGCTAGTCCTGTCCGTTATTACTTTTGGTTTGTTTTTACTTATGACTCCCGGCTGGTTGTCATAAGTTGTTCTGAATAAATTCTTTTGGAATTTTTCAGGGTTGCATTACTGTTTAATTATCAAGGTTCATATCGTTCCTGCTTCGTCAGCAGCAACTCTGTTAGAATATCACTGTGACTCTTTCTTGTCAAGAACTTTTTTATAACTTTTTTCCGAAGCAGTGAACATATTTGTTTACCGCAGCGGATGTATTAGAGTATAGCACCACATTTTAATTAATGCAACAAGTTTTATTTATTTTTTACACAATTTTTTTTGATAAAAATAACACCCCGCAAAAATCAATTATAATTCCTGCGAGGTGCAAAAAAGTCCCTTAATATCGTATCTACAAGATATAGCGCTATATTTTCTTCTTTATCTATATCTTGGTTTTTATAATATTTTGATTAATAATTTATGTTTATTTTATAAATTTGTAGCTAATTTTCTGACATTTGTACACAATTCAACAAATATTCTTTCCGTTAAACTGATAATTTCTATTTCTGTTATATTTTGGAGTATGAATATTATCACACATGCTTCTACAAATCCCAGAATCATTCCTGCCAGCCTGTCAACCGATCCAAGAATTGGTATTTCTTTAACAGGTCTAAATGCAGTACCAAGCAAATGTACTATTTTATAAACTGCTACAGCTATAAGAATATTAATAACTTTAGACAATATACCTTCAAAGTTATGTCCTTTAATATTGTTAAAGATATCAACTGATAGATATAAAGCTATAAGCGCTGATACAACACTTATAATTCCTGTAATTTCTTCAAGTACTCCATTTTTGAATCCATAGGTCATTCTCCACAGAATAACTATTACAGATGCTATCAATATTACTGTCTGTGGCATACTTATTTCTTTTAATATATTATCCATTTCCAGTTTTACTTTAAGTCCATAGTTAAAATAGAATTCTCGGTTACCATCAAAAATCTGCTTCTGATGTTAGTAGGTATAACAGCCTTGACCGTTTGATCAAACACCCCCTGATATTTATCAGCACCATCTACTCCATATATAATTATCTCCGAATCAGAGTAAACAACTATTTGTCCGTTATCAAAGAAAATATCACTATACTCTACATCAAAATATTTTTCCATAACCTTGGAACCTGATGTGTTATATACTTCCAGTCTGTATTCACCCTTATCTGTACTATTAAAAAATACAAGTCCTACATAATCTTCATCATAATAAATCGATCTGATCTCATCATTTCCTGTTAAGTGTTCCGATGAACTTGCAGGAACTTCGCTACCCGTAAAAAACATTATTCTATCATCAGATACTGCAAAGGCAGTGCTGCTATTAAGGAAATGAACAAAGGGAACCACAACTCCCGGATAATCATAACCACTTGCATAATTGTCAATTGCATTCTGACCTACTGATCCAAAGTTATAAAAAGCAATGCTGGTTTTCAATTCTCCATCCTGTGGATAAAGATATGATACGCAAACAAGTTCCCCATTAGGAGAAATGGCAACTCCAAGCGGATATCCGCTATCTGCCATAGTCGTTTTGAAGTTTGCCAGTTCATTCCCCTTAGAATCATACAGATATATCCAGGTAATATCGGTATCATCCAGTATTACTGCTACAACTCCCTGTGATGCAACACAGAAATCTCTTATAGGAAGATTAGTGTCTATTTCACCCATTTCACCATCAGTATTGGCAACATATATTAAATGGCCATTATAATCGCCTATTGCAACTACATCTTCACATACCCTGCTTATGGGATTCTGCATTTCATAGGTCAGATTCCACATTGAATCTCCGTTGGAGCCAACCAAAGAAACACCATCCTTACTGTACATAAGTATATGACCATTTAGATTGATTATCTTAGATGAAGAAGCATCAGATATTTTTACACTTTTGGATATAACAGCTTCAGTATAGTTTTTGTCTTTCCAACTTACGTATATAATAGCAACAGCCACAACGGCTATTGCAACTATTGCGACTGTTCTGAAAAGTACCAGCATTCTGTGATTTCTTATTTTTTCGCGATAAGAAGGCTCAGGTGCCCGGTCGGTATTATTATTTTTTTTATCAGCATATAAGCTGAAATCTTTGACTTCTGCCATTTGTATTCCTATCTTTTATAATCTCAACCAAACTGATAAACAGTTATTGAGTCATATTCTCTTTCTGGTCCAAATACAGAGTCTGGAAATTCTGGTTCATTTATAGAATTTGGATAAAATTGTGTTTCTAAGCAGAAACCGCTTCTCTTATTATAGATAATGCCCTCTTTACCCTTAACATTATCAATGAAATTTCCTGAATAAAACTGAAATCCCGGAAGTGTTGTTGAACAATGAAGTGAAATTCCTGTAGCAGGACTAGTTACATCGCAGAAACTTCTCCTTGTTCCGTCAGCATTATCAATACAGAAATTATGATCATATCCGCCAACCAGTTTAAGCTGGTCAAAATCTTCATTAATATCACGTCCAATAGGCTTTGCAGTTGTGAAATCCAGTGGTGTGCCTTCAACATCTGTTATTTCACCTGTAGGAATCGCTCCTTCAACAACAGGTGTATACTTTGATGCATTCATCTGCATAATATGATCTGCAATTGTTCCGGATTTATGGCCGTTAAGATTAAAGTAAACATGATTAGTCGGATTAATTAAGGTTTTAGCATCACTTGTTGCATGATAATGGAGACTAAGGGCATTATCATCGCTCAAAGAATATGTAAGAGAAATTTCTTTATTGCCGGGGAATCCAATGTCTCCGTCTTCCATTTCTATCTTAAATGTAACACTGTTTTCTTCCTCAATAGTATCCCATACTCGTTTATGTAAACCTGAATTGGCATCGGAATGAAGATTATTCGGTCCGTCATTTACAGGAAGTATGTACTCAACATCGTCTATTTTATATTTTGCATCTTTTATTCTGTTTGCACTTGGCCCTACAGTTGATCCAAAAAATACGTCATTGGTAAAATACTGATTTAAATCATCATAGCCTAAAGCTACGTCAATCTTTTCTCCATTTTTGTCAGGTACAAAAATATTTTTGATTGTAGCACCGTAATTTAATACTACAACTTCCATACCATTGGTATTGGAAATATGATAACCATACACAGGTGCTCCATTACCGGTTTCTCCGATGAATTCTCTCTTAACTCCCATTTTTTCCTCCGCCTTTATTACATTTGTTGTTATACAAAAAAAATTGCAAAAACTTAAAGCTCTGTTCGTCCTTCAAGAGCTCTTAAAAGCGTTACTTCATCTATATATTCCAGATCGCCGCCAACAGGTACTCCGCTGGCAATTCTTGTAACTTTAATTCCGGTAGGCTTTATCAATTTGCTTATATACATTGCAGTTGTTTCACCCTCAAGACTTGAATTGGTAGCAACTATTACCTCATCAACATCTTCAGTCTGCAATCTGTGCATAAGCTCTGTAAGTCTTATATCCCCCGGACCCACACCAAGCATAGGCGATATAGCACCATGCAAAACATGATATACACCTTCATATTTTCCGGTTTTTTCATAAGCTGCAAGATCTCTGGTATTTTCAACCACCATTATTGTACGATGGTCCCTTTTTTCGTTAGCACAAATTGGACAAATCTCATCATCGGTAAGAGTACAACATACTTTACAGTAATGTACATTTTCTCTTGCATCCGATATTGTTTTTGTAAGTTTTGCCACCCTGTCTTTAGGCATATTTATAATATAGAAAGCAAGTCTTTGAGCAGACTTACCTCCAATGCCCGGAAGAGATGCAAGCTCTTCAACCAATCTGTTTATATGTCCACTATAGAGATCCATTAAAACGGCATTCCTCCAAGACCACCTGTCATCTTGCCAAGCATATCGCTACTGGCAGTATCAGCCTGAGCCATTGCTTCATTAACTGCTGCAACTATTAAGTCCTGAAGCATTTCAACATCATCGGGATCTACTGCATCAGGTGAAATAACAAGGCTCTTTAAAGTCTTATTTCCCATAACGGTTGCCTCTACAGCGCCACCACCGGCCTTTGCTGTAAATTCTTTGGTTTCAAGTTCCTTCTGGCTTTCTTCCATCTGGCGCTGCATACGCTGTGCCTGTTTCATTAAATTATTCATATTACCGGGCATTCCTCCGCCCGGAAATCCTCCACGTTTTGCCATTTTAGTTCTCCTTTAATTAACTATTATTCTTCATCTTCTATATCTTTTTCTTCAAAAGCATTATCGTCGTCGCCATTTCCTTCTTGCATCCGGCTACTAAGATCATATGCTTCTTCAGGGATATATTCCATTTGTCCTTCAACTTCAAAATCATTATCATCCGCAATAAATGCATTTTCAGATTCATCAGTCATGTCTGCTGTACTTTCCTGAACATTTATATTATCACTTGCCTGGCTTTTGTCACTTTCAGGATTTCCCAAAAAGGCTTCAGCTTCATTATGGGAATCATTATTTTCTTCCGGCATCATTACTTTATCATCGTTAGATTCAGGTTTAATATACTCAGGAGCAGATTCTTCCTCTTCTGTTATAACATCAAAATTAATAACTGCCAAATCCACATAATTTTCTTCAAATTTTCTTTCCGGTTCCAGATATCTTACTTCAAAATCCACTTCTTTACCTATTTGCTCAGAAAGATAGTTTTTAAGATTATTATGGTATTCCTCTTCGTTATAATGAGCTGCCCTTACGTTATTATTTATGACTATAAGCAGTTTATCATCATTACCAAGACTTAGGCGAGCATTTTTTAAATATTCTCTATCTGGCATTGTCATACCTGAAAGTATCCTGACCCATCCCTTAACAATTTGTTTAATATCGTCAGGTACGGCCCGGTCAAGCTTTTTAGGCTCTGCCACCTTTACTGTTCCAGAATTTTGTCCAATTCCTGATGCCGCAGCCACTGCAATCTGTCCACTCTTTATTCCATCAAGAAGTTTGTCAGCTTTAGCTGTATGTTCCTCAAGTATTCTGATCCTGTCTTCGAGAGAATCCTCTGTTTCTTCCATTTGAGGCTTGCATACCTTTATAAATTCCATTTCAATCATAATACGCTTCTGGGTAGCATAGCGCATTTTAGAGGATAACTCTGAAAAAATCCTGATAAATCTAAGGATTGTATCCATATCAGCAAGTTCTGCCTGATTCTTGAGAATCTGAAGGTTATCTGCTGAAATATCAACCACATCCTCCATTTGATCCGAAGTATGAACCAGCATAAGGTTTCTTAGATACCATACAAAATCATTCACAAACTGATTAAGCTCTCTGCCTTGTATAACCACATCCGAAAGAAGATTCAAGGCTTTTGTTACATCCTGTTCATAGAGATAGGTAAACAAATTACTAAATATACCTGTATCCACTGCTCCAAGTACATTTAAAACCTTTTCGTAAGTAAGCTCTTCACCATAATTAAAAGCTATACACTGATCAAGAAGACTTAAGGAATCTCTCATAGAACCATCAGCGGTTTTAGCTATGTATTTAAGAGCTTTATCTTCAACTGCAACATTCTCTGCAGATGTAACTTCCCGTAATCTGTCTTCTATAATACTTGCCGTAATTCTGTGAAAATCATATCTCTGACAACGGGAGAGAATGGTTATGGGTATTTTATGTACTTCTGTAGTTGCCAAAATAAAAATAACATAGGAAGGCGGTTCTTCAAGTGTTTTCAATAGAGCATTAAATGCACCGGTTGAAAGCATATGAACCTCATCTATGATATATACCTTATATTTACCTTTGGTTGGAGAATATGAAACCTCATCAACTATTTCTCTGATGTTATCAACACCGTTATTTGAAGCAGCATCAATTTCAATCACATTAAGACTGCTACCGGATGCGATTGCTTTACAGGTTTCACATTCACCGCAAGGACTTCCGTCTACAGGATGTTCACAGTTCACTGCTCTGGCAAAAATCTTCGCAACAGAAGTCTTACCTGTTCCGCGGGTTCCGCAAAACAGGTAAGCATGTCCTACTCTGTCAGATTTAATCTGATTTTTAAGTGTTGTAACTATATGATCCTGTCCTTTTACGTCCTCAAAGACAGGGGGTCTGAATTTTCTATAAAGTGCTACATAAGCCATTTAACTACTACTCCAACAAAACTATATTCGCTGATATATCAGTCACCAAAGCATACTCCCAGCATCTTGGCTTCTTTTATAATACTTGCATCAGAAGGAACCTTTTTAAGCTTTCCCGCTATTTCAGATAAAGGCACCTTGACTATTTCTCTATTCTTATATGCTACCATGTAGCCATATTTTTCTTTTAATATAAGCTGACCTGCTTCTGCACCAAGTCTGCTGGCAAATACTCTGTCATAAGGATCAGGCGCTCCGCCTCTTTGCATGTGTCCCGGAACTGTTACTCTTACTTCCCTTCCTGTTAACTTTTGAATCTGGTCTGCAAGCTCATAAGAAACAGAAGGATATACATAATTAGCCAGCTTTTCCTTATATTCCTTCTTGGACAATTTGGCATCTTCCTTTGAAATGGCACCCTCAGCCACTGCAAGGATAGTAAATCTTGAGCCTCTTTTTTCTCTTCCTTCTATTGCATCTATAACCTTTTTTATATCATAAGGAATCTCAGGAATAAGGATAACATCGGCACCACCTGCCATTCCGGCATTAAGTGTAAGCCATCCAACCTTATGTCCCATAACCTCCACTATAAAAACTCTTCCATGGGAGTCTGCCGTAGTATGGATATAATCAATGGCTGTAGTTGCTACATCTACTGCACTTTGAAATCCAAAGGTCATATCTGTTCCCCAAAGATCATTATCAATTGTCTTGGGAAGTGAAACCACGTTAAGACCTTCTTCACTTAGAAGATTGGCTGTTTTCTGTGAACCGTTACCACCAAGAACCACAAGGCAGTCAAGCTGGAGCTTATAGTAATTCTGTTTCATTGCTTCAACCTTATCAAGCCCATTTTCATCAGGTTCCCTTATGGTTTTAAAAGGTGTCCGTGAGGTACCAAGTATTGTGCCGCCTCGTGTAAGGATTCCCGAAAAATCCTTTGGACTAAGCATTCTGAAATTACCATATATAAGTCCTTTATAGCCCTCAAGAAAGCCATAAACTTCCATCTCTATTCCACTTGTTGCAAGAGATTTAACAACTCCTCGCATTGCCGCATTCAGAGCCTGACAATCTCCACCGCTGGTCAACATACCGATTCTTTTCATGGAAAGCCTCCTTATATATTTTTATTCAGTTACTTATGAATTTATATAAAAAAAGTTCATTCTCATTATACAAAATTAGAGAACCTTCAACAACTGTTTATTGACTTAAAACCGCTCATTCCGTATAATTAAAGGCGTTCCCGTTAATGGGTTATTTTTTTGGAGACGTATCAAAGTGGTCGTAATGAGGCGCACTCGAAATGCGTTTGTCCGTAAGGGCACAGGGGTTCGAATCCCCTCGTCTCCGCTTATAAAAAAACAGTGGCAGTTAATCAACTACCACTGTTTTTATTTACCT